>PNAR01000460.1 GCA_003169715.1 Acidobacteriaceae bacterium
GCGATCGCCATGATCGCGTCCATATCCGCCGGCTGCCCGTAGAGATGAACCGGGATGATGCCCACCGTTCGCGGCGTAACGGCATTTTCGATTGCCGACGGATCGATGGTGAAGGTGGCTTCATCGGTATCGACGAAGACAACTGTGGCGCCAGCGTGGGTGATCATCGCCGATGTGCTGATCCACGAATGCGCCGTGGTGATGATCTCGTCGCCGGGCTGAACCTTCAGCGCGGCCATCGCAAGATAGAGTGCGTCGGTGCCGTTGGCGCAGGACACGCAATGCTTGACCTCGACCGCCTCGGCAAATTGCGCTTCAAATGCGTCGACGTAAGGTCCGCGAATGAATGAATTGTCGCGGATGACGGCTGCGATGGCGCCGTCGACCTCGCCCTTGATGGTTTGGTACTGAAGCTGCAGATCGGCAAAGGGCACCGGCATCGATCGTCATCCAGTCTGGCAGTTGATATGAAGTCGGCTCATTTCTGTGTCGCCAGCCGGCGCGCCGGATTGCCGGCATAGGTTCCCGGATCCGCGATATCCGAAGTTACGACCGAGCCCGCGCCGATCACGACGTCATCGACGATACGCACCGGCATGATCGTGGCGTTGGAACCGATCGAAACCCGATTGCCGATCACGGTCTCGCGCCACAGTTCCCTGGCCCCCCCCGCCGGACCGCCGGTCGAGAAGGTGTCGTTGATGAACATCACGCCATGGCCGATGAAGACGTTGTCTTCAATGGTGACACCTTCGCAAACAAAGGTATGGCTGGAAATCTTGCAGCGCTTACCGACACTGGCATTCTTTTGGATCTCTACAAATGCTCCGATTTTGGTCTCATCGCCAATGTCGCATCCGTAGAGATTAATGAACCTAGAAAGCTCCACATCCCTCCCAAGCTTCACGTCAGGAGCGATGCATTGGTATGAGTGGTTAGGTGGTGGGATGGAAGTCATTCAGGTAAGCGGTCTAAAACCGGGCGGCAACAGAAACAACATGACTGAAAAACAGATGGAGGTTTCTACAAGTAAACCAGCGCGCCGCGTTTCTTCAGCGACTCAGTGGCTGCTTCCAACATCTTCACCACACGCAGGCCAGCAGCACCGTCGTTTGTAGGGTTCTGGTTGTTTGAAATGCAATCCACGAAATAAGTTAGTTCTTGTTTCAAGGCTTCGACCTGTTCTAATTGAGGCGACCACATGTCTCCGGACCGATAATTAACCAACAGATTGTATAGCCCCTGACGGCTGGTAATGTCCACGCCCTTGTCATAGATCTTGATCTTCTCGTCGGGCTCCATATCGTTCCATACCAGCATTTTCTTCTCGCCACCAATCAAAGTTGTACGAACTTTGACTGGAGAAAGCCAGTTGACATTGATATGGGCAATGATCTTGTTAGGAAAGTAAACGGTAAGAAAAGCGATATCTTCATGACCATTGAGGTGAGTCTGACCGGTCGCAACGACCGCTTCCGGAGTTTCTTCAATGAGATGGTCAATGATGGAAAGATCGTGCGGGGCCAAATCCCAGATGACATTCACATCATGCTGGAAGAGTCCGAGATTAACGCGAGTCGAGTCGTAGTAATAAAGTTTCCCGAGGGCGCCTTCATCCAAGAGTTGGCTAATCTTCCTTACCGCTCCGGTAAATAAGAAGGTGTGGTCCACCATTATTTTTAAGTTTTTCTGCTCCGCGAGGTTGATCAATTCTTCGGCTTGGGCGGTGTTGCTGGTGATGGGTTTCTCGATGAAAACGTGTTTGCCATTTTCCAGTGCAGCCTTCGCTAGTTCGTAGTGGGTCCAAACAGGGGTTACCACGGCAATGGCGTCAATATCCGGCGATGAGATAAGTTCGGTGCATTCCGCCGCAATACGCACTCGAGGGTATGCTTTTTGAATTCTCTTCCGCGCGGCGGGACTCTTGTCACAGATCGCGACCACTTCCGATCCGTCCAACTGATCAAGGTTCCTGACCACATTGGGCCCCCAGTATCCGTAACCGATTACTCCAAATCTGACCATATTTTTATCCCCATGGGAACTCTCCCTCTTTCGTGCAGCGATACTAGCTTCCAGTACAGGGTTCATTGGGAGAGGAGTCTTAGGGGAGTAAGATTAGTCAAGCAATGTTGATTTTTGTCGTAAGGATCGTGAGAATCGGTTAATGAGCGCCATCTCCAAAGAGGACGGCCGCGGGAGTGCGGAGAAGTATCTTTATATCCACCCACGGTGAACAGGTACTTGCATATTGCAAATCCAGGCGGACCATGTCGTCGAAGTTGACTCTACTGCGCCCATTCACCTGCCATAGGCCGGTAATTCCTGGCTTAGCTTCCAGTACACGGCGGCGATGCCAGACGTCATAAGCTTCTACTTCATAGGCGATGGGAGGGCGTGGCCCAACTAGAGACATTTCCCCTCGAATGACATGGAAAAACTGGGGAAGCTCATCAAGGCTCGTCCGGCGCAAAAAGCCGCCGACCCGCGTGATTCGCTGATCTTTGGTCAGCTTGTAGATGGCCCTCCCATTTTCATCGGAGGCTTCGGGTTGCGCTTCGCCGGCAATTAACTGCGTCACGTATGCCTTGTGCACACTGGCGTCGTTATTTACATACATAGACCTGAATTTCAGGAACATGAAAGGAACGCCGTATTGGCCAATTCGCTTTTGCCGGAAGAGAATCGGACCCTTCGAAGTCAATTTAATCGCGGCTGCGATACCCAGAAAGACCGGGGAGAACACAATAATCGCCGCAAGGCTTCCGCCCACATCCATGATCCTCTTGATCGTGCTGAACAGCTTGTTGCCTTTCTCCCGGTTTGAGAGGTCGGGATAGAGGGCGGGATTGCTGGGCCGATGAGGCAGATCATGGTCCCACTCTTCGGGGAATAGATGAAAAGAAATTGTTATGCGATCGAACTGCTCCGGTTCAAGGCTCTGACGCAAACTTTCACTCGACTTATTCATGATCGTCCGGAGCAGCAAATCCCGGTCATCCATGTTCAATTCCGTGAACATCACGCCAACTATGCCGTTCGTCCGATACCATCCCATCACGTCAGTTTCCCTACTATTTTGGGCGAGAGCGGAAAAAACTTTGTTAAGAATCTTGCCATTCTTTTCCGATGCCAGACCATCTTTCATGTCCAGCAGCATGAGCAAGAAAGGCTTTCCCGATCGTTCCGTGCGCTTTCGCTCAAGCGAGATCATTCTGTGAAGGGATACTTCGTCCAGAACATTCTGATCCGCGCGCAGCTTTCCAGCGCCGACGTTTCTTTTACTCTTTGACTGCTTTGTTTTCACGACTGCCTCTCCCGTGTCTACATCCCTCTTGCCCGAAACAGAGAAGAACGGATTCGATGCGAACCATGCCATGGGTTTGTATCGAATTGCGATTCAGGGGGAGGAATTAGAGAGTGCTACTCCAATAAGGAGGTTGGGTCTTTTGACGCACCAGCCGGTTGCGGTGCGTAACGCTGGTAATAATTGCTGTGGTCGGTCTCGCTGGAGCTGTTCAGGACGACTCCCAGCAATTTCGATGGCTCTAAAACCTCTAATCCGCGCTTGAGTTCGCGCTTTTCGGTAACTCCTTCTCGCGCAACCAGGATCACGCCATCCGCCATTCGCATCCACACGCTGGTGTCTGCCAGCGGCAACACCGGGGGTGAATCAATCAAAATCCAATCAAACCAATTAGCAAGCTGGTCCATTAACCCTGCCAGGCGGCTGGATTGCATCATTTCCAGAGGGTTCTCAGGGGCGCGGCCTGCCGGCAGGAGCCAAAGATTCAGACCTTCGAGACGATAGATATTAGGTAGGGAGCGGGATTCGCCCTGTAACCATTCACTTAGGCCCTCGATCTTGCCCAAGCCGAAGCGTACTGGCAATACCGGCCTGCGCAAATCGCCTTCCAGAAGCAGGACGCGCTGCCGTTTCTTCCGCGCAAGGATGACCGCGAGATTCGCCGAAATCATACTCTTCCCTTCTTCGGGAATCGTGCTGGTAATCAGTACTTTCTTGAAGGCGCGAAGCTGTTGCAATTGACGCAGGCGAACTCCGAAAAAACGAAATTTCTCAGCTGCCAGGCTTTCTGTATCCGTCAAGCTTAGTAGCTTACTATTCGGTAACGGGGTCACCTTGAGCGAGGGAAAGTGGTCAAGATCGGCCTCGCTTTGCTCGGTAGGCATAGTTTCCGTATCCCGCTCCGCGGCGCGCAGGAGTTCAGCAGGCATCGAGGGCGACTGATGACTTCGGGACCGTTCCGCCTCCGATTTTTGCAATGCTTCAAATATATGGCTCATGCTTGATCGCTCCAGGTGCCAGGGAAAGTTCTTCAAGATTGTTCGATTGCGTTTCCTGCAAATATTCCTGCAACTGCAACAACGCCTTAACCGCCGCTAGCGCCTTGTTTTTTTCATCCTTGGGCAGGGGTTCAGGCTGCGCAGCCGGATGGACAATGTTTAAGCGAAGGTCCGAAGCCGCTTCTTCGATAATGTCAGGAGAAATTTTCTTGGATTGTTTCGCGAATCCAGCAATCAAAGCATTTTCGCAAAGCGTATTGATGAGGCGCGGAATGCCGCGAGAGTGACGGTGGATTGCGAGCACAGTTTCAGGTGGGAAAATTGGATCGGCTTCGGCGCTCAATCCGCCGAGCTCTAATCTTCGATGAAGGTAGCCACGAGTCTCCTCTAAATCCAGCGGTTCGAGTCTGGAGCGCAATACGATTCTCTGCTTTAACTGCCGCAGTGACACGGAATCAAGTTTCTCGTCCAGTTCCGGCTGGCCTACCAGCAGAATTTGAAGCAGTTTCTCTTGCGCCGTTTCCAGATTCGTTAATAAACGGATTTCCTCGAGTACTTCGGCGGAAACGTGATGCGCTTCATCCACCACCAGGACCGTGGTGAGTTTCTTTTGATAGCGGGTGATCAGGTAGTTATGCAACTCCCACAGCAGCTCGCTCTTATTTTTCCCCGAAGCTCGTAATCCGAAATCCGCAGCGATGTATTGCAAGAACTCCACCGGGGACAGGATGCTGTTAAAAACATATGCATAGCTGACATCGTTTCGATTAAGCAGTTGCAACAGGCATCGCACTAGCAGAGTCTTGCCGGTCCCTACTTCCCCGGTCATTACGACAAAACCTTTATGCCGCCGAACCCCGTAATAGAGTGCCGCGAGCGCCTCGTTGTGTCTCCGCGTGGGGAACAAGAACGAGGGGTCTGGACTAATCTCGAAGGGATTACGCTGAAGATTGTAGAAAGCTTTGTACATGGGGGTTATCCGCGGAAGTAGCTGAAGGCGCAGCCCGCGGCAATGACCGCAAACACTGCTGCTGTGCTTGCCCATTGTAGATGGGCGACCCTCTTTCTCTTCTTCTCCTCGTCGGCAGTAATGATGTTCGGGATTTCAGAGATCACATCGGCATGAATCAATTCTTTCAAGTCTTTTTCGCTATAGAGGCGGTCGTCCATCAATTCCGCGCCCGCGGTGAACATTGCGCCAAGAACGATCCCAGCAAAAAGCCCAATGCCGCAGAGTTTTAATCGGTTCGGTGAAAATGGCGTTACCGGCAAGCTGGGCGGGTCGAGGATGCGGAAATGTTCCCCTTGCTGTCGCAATTCCATACTGGTCGCGAGTTCAGACTGGTTCTTCTTCTTTAAGAGATCGTCATAATTCGCCTGCGATTGATCGTATCCCCGGGTCAGTTCGGAGAGTTGCTGCTCACGAACCGGTTCTTGATTGAGATGGGCCTGGCCGGCATTAATCTTTCCTTTCAGTTCCGCCACCGCTCTCTGACGGTTGGCTATCTCGATCTTATTGGCTTCCAACTGATTTTGAAGCTGCGCCATCGGGGACCCAGCGGTGATATCGGGAGTGTCGTTCGGCGCGGGGCCGACGTTCTGAGGATGGGCCGCGTTCGCCTTGAGATTGGCCTCAAGTTGTGCCTTCATCTTCTCGGTCTCGGCGAGTTGTTCCTTTGCCTTGCGCACATCGGGATGCCGGTCTGTGTAATG
>PNAR01000463.1 GCA_003169715.1 Acidobacteriaceae bacterium
CTCTTGGGACGACTGGGGGGGAATTTCGCGAGCGGCAGAAATGCCCAGAATCGGGCCTAACTCGCTGAAGACGCGAGGAAGAGGGTGTTTACCGGAGGTATCTAGGTGACTTACGCGGGGGCGGATTTCGGGGATTTCGAGCCGGTTTTTAGGCCCGCCTTGCAGGTTTTTGCGGGTATCGCAGGAATCCAACTGACCACAAATCTGGCCTGGCAAACGCACTGACGGTTCAGAGAATCGGGAGCTCTCGCCATGCACAGTTTTGATTGCGTAACGTCGAGAGAATCCACTCCTTCAAAGTGCTTTGACAGTATAGCTTGATGTCTCGAAACGCCACGCCCATACCAGCGGCAGCGTTAACGTAGATCACTCTCCCCTTGGCCTCGAAATACTCGTCTGCGTGGAAGATTTTCACCAAAACTAGAGTCTCCACTGTGAATGGCGCGGGAGTCTGGATGTAACAACCGTTCAGGCTGAGTTCTGTGGCGCGAGCCACGACTGTTGCGCTGGGCGAATCTTCAGGGGCGATCTCAGCAGCGGCGTCGAACAAGCACCTGAATCCGCGTCGGACTATATCCATGCCTGAGCCTAGCCCATCGGCACACTGTTGTCTTCCGATCAACTAATCGCGTGTCGCGAATCCAATAGCAGTGAATTCCAAGGCGAATCGGAATCGCTGGGTTTCGGAGGCGCCTCGCAGGTTGCGGTCGAGCCCGCCAACGTTGGGTTTGGCCTCGAAAATCCCTGACGGTCTAAGGAATCGTAAACGCTCGATAACCGCGCAAAACGCATCCTTTGGGGGATGCTGCGCATCGAGCACGATTCCGAGTGCCACTAATCGAGGGGAGCCGATTCGCGAGGCTGACTCCGCATTGCAGACAGAATCCACTTTTGGAGGACGCTTTGACAGTGTGGCTTGACCTCTCGGAATGAGACGCCCATTCCAGAGGCCTCCTGGACGTGGACGACTCTGGCTTTGCCTTCGAAGTAAACGCCTTCCTGAAAGATTTTGACCACGATTAGAGCGTTTAAGGGAGACGGGAAGGGTGTTTGGATGAAGCATCCGTTCAGGCTAAGGTCTGTGACCCTAGCAGTGACCGACTTGCCGGGTGACCCCTCTCGCGCGAACTCGGTCCGCGCGTCAAACGGTAGGCGTAATCCGCGACGCTCTTGCTCCATTACATCAGCGTAGGCTATCAACATCGGCATTTTGTCGTTCAATGACCCAGGGTGTGACGAATCGAGCAGTGGTGGTGGGTCATGTGGCATACTGGCCCAATTCCTAAACCGGTTGTCGCGAGTTCGAACCTCGCCAGCCCCACCATATTTTTCAAGGATTTAGCTCGACTCCCCGCAGAAGACTTTGCACAGTATTTGCACAATGCCTCCGTTTCACTTGTCCGATTAGCGCTGCCAGCTCAACCGGTCGATGCAACACCTTCTAATCAGTTGGTCCGACAATACTTCCCGATAGAGAACCCAACTGTCCGGCTGGTTTCAATCAAACCTAGCCAGGGTGGTGTTCCGTTTGAATCAACGCTCGCGAACGACGCTTAGCGGTTCAGCCGCCAGCAAGTAGACCTCCAGCTAGTGTTGCGTCGACCCATTGATACCGCCGCGTTTATCAGGAGTTGCGTCTTGCAGACGCGCGCGTCCCACCCAACATTTTTTGCATAATCATTCCTCCTCAAAAACTGATTTGGACTGCGGTTGCTTTCTTTAAGCCAATGCCGCGCGGTCTACGCCACTGGCCCTCCGATGGCCGGATCGGTCATGCTGGATCTCCCGGTCTCGACGTGGCCTGCGAGATGCCTCGCGAAGCTGGAATCGGATTCGGCGGTAACGGTGAGGTCGTACCAGCCGAAGGATTTTCGCAATTCGCTCTCGAAGGTCGCAGCGTGATGGGCGTGCACTATGCGGGTTTGGGATTTGCCGGAGTATGCATCCAGGATGCGCACTTTTTCGGCGATGGAGCCGTGATTTTGGATTTGCAGCGTTACACTCTCATCGTCTTTTTCGTAACTAGCGCGTACTGTCAGGTTTGCGCTGCCAGGACGCAGACCGCCCGCGAAACCACGCAGGAAACCATTCGGCCCATGCACTGCGAGGTCGTACGAAGTCGCGCCAGTCGCGCCGAATGCGTCCGAAGTTTCGTCGCCTGCACCTACCGTGTACGTTCGCGGCGCAGTTCCTCCATCCGTGAAACGCACCTGAAACACCGCGCCGGCTTTCCCGTTGTTGCGGAAAGAAAGTTCGATGCCCCCTTGGGCGAAATCTAGCTCCCCATCGACATGCAGGTGGTATGGCAAGGCGCGAGCAGGGCGAACGCCCGGTTCTTGCTCCGGTAGTGCCTGATTGGACGGCGGAGTCGGCACATAATCGGGATACCGATTTTGGTTGGGTGGCTCATACGAAGCCGTGTTAGGCAAGGAAACGATGGCATTGTTCGGTGAAGCGAAGTTGAAGGCCGTAGTGAGATCCCCGGTGACCGTGCGACGCCATTTGGTAATGTTCGGCTCTGAAACACCGAAGCGGCGCTCAATGAAACGGATCAGCGAAGTGTGGTCGAATACTTCGGAATTGACCCAGCCGCCCTTCGTCCAGGGTGAGATCACAATCATCGGTACACGAACGCCAAGACCATACGGCCCGGGTGTAAACGTGGAATTTCCTACAAATAGTTCATTCTCCGCGCCGACCGTGGAAATTCCTTCGGCGCGCGATTGCGGCGGCGTGGGTGGCACCATATGGTCGAAGAATCCATCGTTCTCGTCGAACATGTAAAAGAGGACCGTTTTGCTCCAGACCTCGGGGTTAGCTGTCAGCGCATCGAGCATCTGGGAGACGTACCACGCTCCATAGTTAGGCGGCCAGTTTCCATGCTCCGTGTAAGCTTCGGGCGCGACGATCCACGATATTTGCGGCAATTCATTGGCAAGCACGTCCTGGCGGAAAATGTCGAATAGCGTCCCGGTCTTCAGAATATTGGTTCCGGTTCTGGCTTTTTGCGCCAGCCCACTGCTGTCTGGCGCGTTTTGATATTGATGGAAATACAACAGCGAGTTGTCGCCATAGTTGCCGATGTATGGCTTATCGCCGGTCCAGCCCCAAAAGTGGGCAGCGTCCAGTCCTTCTCCAATATCCTGATAAATCTTCCAGGAAACTCCGGCATTCTCCAATCGCTCGGGGTAGGTCGACCATCCATAACCGGCTTCGGAGTTATCGAGCACCGGTCCTCCACCACTGCCATCATTGCCCACCCAACCCGTCCACATGTGATAGCGGTTCGGGTCTGTCGGTCCGAGCAACGAGCAGTAGTAGGCATCGCAAACGGTGAACGCATCGGCTAACGCGTAGTGATACGGAATATCTTTGCGGGTAAGATAGGCCATCGCGGTCGTGCCTTTGCTGGGCACCCACTGGTCATACGTTCCATTGTTCCATGCGCTGTGGGTACCGTCCCAGTCGTGCGGCGTGTCTTCGATAAATGTCAGGCCTAGATCGGTTTTGTCCGGACGAAAGGGCAGTAAGTAACCGTCGGGGTTATTCGCGTCCGGCTGATGAAACACGCTCTTTCCCGATGGGAGCTTCACCGCGCGGGGGTCGCTGAAACCGCGCACCCCGCGCAACGTTCCAAAGTAGTGGTCAAACGAACGGTTTTCCTGCATGAGGAATACCACGTATTTCACATCGTTAATATTGCCGGTTCGGCTGTGCGCTGGAAGTTCTAATGCGCGGGTGATACTCGCGGGAAATGCAGCCGATGCTGCGGCGGTGGTCAGAAATTTCAGGAATTCTCGGCGATCGGAACTCATAATGAGTCACCCCTCTGAGTTTTGCGTGTCAGTAATTGCGACCGGGAGATTATCCGACCCCTCATTTCGAGGGCATCACGATCAAGTTAGTATTGTGTTACTTAATCTTCGAAATCGATCGATGTCCGGGATTTTGCCGCGCTCCGGCAGCGGAATTTTTGTCACGGCCTTGTTTCAAAACTCGCGGACAAGTTCGAGCTATTGCAGGTTCCGGCTGAAACTTACTCAAACGTACTAATTGCAGATGAACGATGTAGTCGCCAACGTTCATGCCCCCGTTGTCGAACCTTAACCCTCAATTAACAATCTTCCGCTAGGCTCCCCACCGGTCGGGCGAGCGCCCGCTGACATTTCCTGTAATTCAAATCGCAAACGGAAACGAAAGGTCGCTGAAATGATAAAGAAGGCAGCAATTTTTGCGCTATTGTTTGCATCTGTGGTAGCCACGGCGTGGGCTCAAGAGGGTGCGGTTCCAAAAGGCGTTACCCGTCTCGACCACGTCTTCGTCATCATGAT
>PNAR01000293.1 GCA_003169715.1 Acidobacteriaceae bacterium
GAACCAGCGCACTCCGAATTCTAGAAACTGTTCTGCGAACATCAACGCCTGCTTCCGGCTGTACGCGCCGTTGGCATCCACGAATAGTTCGGCCTTGTGTCCAATCGCTTCTCGCGCCGCGCGTACGCGATCAAGATCATCGTCAGGACTCCGCCCAATTTTCATCTTCACCATTGAGATGCCGGAAGCAACCCATCCGGCGAATTGATCACGCAACTGGTCGTTGGTATAGGAAGTGAAGCCGCCGCTGCCATAAATGGGAACCGCTTCGCGGACCGCCCCGAGCAGTTTTGCCAGCGGCAAGCCGAGAAGCCTGGCCTTCAGATCCCACAGCGAACAATCAACGGCGGCAATGGCCATGGAAACGATGCCCGGCCGCCCCAGGTTGCGGATTGCGTGAACCATGGCAGACCACGCGCCCGGAACATCCATTGCATCGCGGCCTTGGACAATGCCACATAGCAGGTCTTTGATGAGCTTTGCCGTTGCTGTGTCGGCGTACGTATATCCCAGGCTTCGGACGCCACCGGCAGTTGCTTCCACGATCACGATGGTCGTCTTGTCCCATTCCAGCGTTCCATCGGACTCAGGAAAATCAGTAGGTACGGTGAAGACGGAAACGTCGATCTTTTCGATCCGTGGGCCGTTCGTGGTTCCGCTGGCGGGATGCTTTGTGGACATTAGTCACAACCGAAAAAGCGGTGTTGAGAAGGTATCGCTCACGAACTTTTCGACGCGGGCTATCAAGTGCCTCTTGCGGGAAAAGCACATAGCGATATTCGCCGTAAATAGCATCATAGAATGGCGCGGCAGTTGAGGTAATCCAGTAAATCATGTAACTGTGCACGGGGAAGATAAGTAGATATATATCGTGACACGATATATAACAGAGTTCATGTGAGGTAAGTTTGAGGCGAGAAAGTTACAAAGGTTTCCGCGGCCACTCAGCCCGGAAGTCCATTCTGGCAGGCATAGCTGGGGGTCTGGCGGGCGGATGGGCCATGAGCCAGTTCACCCGATTGTGGAACAAGACTCTTCCGCTCTCGCGGACGAATAGAGTTACACGATCTTCTCTGTACAGTCCGCAGGAGTGGGACTCGATCAGCAGAAGCGCGGCATGGATCGCAGCACCATTTGTTCACCGCAGACTCTCTCCGCGCGAAAAGCAGATGGGCGGTGCAATGGTCCACTATGCGGTTGGGGCGGCGGCGGGCGCGCTATATGGAACGACCCCATATTGCATGCCGAGTATCGGGATTTTGCGCGGTGTGCCGTTTGGAATTGCTATATGGCTACTCGGAAATGAAATGATTATGCCCGCCCTCGGGTTAACGGAAAAGCTCAGTAAATATTCACTTCTGATGCAGGCAAACGCCCTCGGCGAACATCTCGCCTATGGCTTCACCACCGACTTGCTGTACCGAGGACTAACCGGTCTCCGTAAAAACCAGCACTAATCGCCATCATGCGGGGGCTAATGCACTCAATCACGCCGCGCGGCGGTGCTCATGTCTTTTGTGAGGCTCGCTCTGCGGCTTCGAAGATTCGTGGCGCAATCGCGAAGCGAAGAAGAAACCTGCTGCGGTCAAGGCGGCCAGAGCCAAGCCGGTCCATTCCGGATGTAAGCCTAGCCAAAGTTCCGAACTGTGATCATGGGCGCGGCTATCAAATGTACCGTGCGTACCGTGATCCCCGGCAACCGGCTCCCAGAGATTGTTAGGACGATTTGGGTTTTCAGGTTCATCAGTCTGCTGTGAATCGTATCCCGTTCGCCCTAGATAGTGGTCCAGAAGGCCGGGGGCAATCTTGTTTGCGATAATCGCTTCCACCGTGGGCGCGCCGACCCACACTTCCCTCCGATGATGATGTGCTGCCCAATAAATTGCGCGGGCGCCTACCTCAGGCTGAAAAATCGGCGGCACCGGCTGAGCTTTGTTCTTCAAACGGCTTTTGACCCACCCGAATTGTGGAGTATTGAGGGCGGGCATTTGCACCATCGTCAGTCGAATCCCGCTCTTGTCGTGAATGAGTTCGCAGCGCAAAGAATCGGTGAAGCCCGCGATTGCGTGTTTGGCAGCACAGTAAGCGGATTGCAGTGGGATACTGCGATAAGCCAGCGCCGACCCAACCTGAACAATCGTGCCGTGATCGCGCGGCAGCATCCGCTTCAACGCAGCCAGGGTGCCGTAAACCACGCCAAGATACGTCACCTCAGTGACACGCTTGTATTCTTCCGGCTTCATTTCTTTGACCGGAGAGAAAACCGATGCCATGGCATTATTGACCCATATGTCAATGGGTCCGAACTCTCTTTCTACCGTGGCGGCGGCCTCCTCGACCTTTCCCGAATCCGCCACGTCCGTCGGTAAAACCAGGGCTTTACCGCCCGCAGCTTCGATTTCGCGTTTCGCGCCCTCGAGTCCATCTATACCTCGTGCGAGCAATGCAACTTGGGCGCCATGCCTCCCAAATTCGTGAGCGATGGCCCGGCCCAGCCCGGCAGACGATCCGGTAACTACGACTGTTTCGTTTTTCATACCCACCTCGCTTTATTAAAGATGCAAGTTTTAGGTCGCCTTATTCCGTGATGCCGACGAAACTTCGACGTTGAGATTACCGCGAACTTTCATAACATCCGTGGCGAGGTTACCGTCAGAATCTCGAGTGAATCTCAAGTCCACTGTGGCTTTACCGACTCTCAGCCGCCGAAGCTCTAAACTTTGCACGAACTTGGGGAGCACAGGACGCAGAACTTGCAGGCGATTCTCAAATGCGCTTGGCACTAAACCGAGCAACGATTGGAGCATTGAAGGAACTGATCCTGCCGCCCAGGCTTGCGGGTGACACGCCACGGGATAGCGAACCGGAATGGGAAATTCCTCTCTGGAGAAACCAGCAAACACTTCGGGGAGCCGGCGTTTCTTGAAGTGCTTGGATGCGTCCACGATTCCAGCAAATACCTGGCAAGCGGCATCGTCGAATCCGTACTTCCGGAATCCGGCCGCAATAATCGAGTTGTCATGCGGCCACACCGTTCCAAGGTGATAACCGACAGGGTTGTACCGGGATTCGGCGCTCGAAAGAGTTCGCACTCCCCATCCGCTGAACATCTCCTTCGACATGAGTTGCTCCATGGTCTTCTTCGCTCTCGCCGGAGCGGCCATTCCCGACCAAAGCATTTGACCGGCGTTTGAAGAGACGACCGCCGCGGGCTTCTTTCCGTCTTGGAGAGCTAGCGCATACATGCTTTTATCTTTTAGCCAGAAATCCCGTTCAAAATGCGTGCGGAGCTCATGGGCCTCTGCTCGCAGACGGTCTGCCGCATCCTTGTCTCCCGATCTCTCGTACAGCTCGGCGCAAGATACTTTCGCCATATAGACGTATCCCTGCACCTCAACCAACGCGATCGGCGGCTTCGCCAGACTGCCATCCGCGTTCACGATTGCATCTCCAGAATCCTTCCATCCCTGATTACCCAATCCCGACTTCGATTGTGAGTTGTACTCGAGGTATTCGCTTCCACTCTCATCGCCGTATTTACGCATCCATTCAAAGGCCCTATCAACCGGTTGCTTTAGCTCCTGAAACAGCGACAGATTTCCTGTCCATTTGGCGTGTTCAGCCACCAGAATCAAAAACAGAGGAGTTGAATCCACCGACCCGTAATACGGTGTTTGCGGGATCTCATTCAAATGGGCCAGTTCGCCGCGGCGGTACTCGTGCAGGATTTTGCCCGGTTGCTCGTCGCGCCATTCATTCACCTCAGTGCCTTGGAATTTCGCTAATAGCCGGAGAGTGTGCTCCGCAATTCGTGGTTCAAACGCGAGAGTTTGCCAACAGGCGATGATGCTGTCACGCCCAAATAGCGCTCCATACCACGGCAATCCTGCTGAGAAGTACTGGTGGCCATCGAGCGAGGCTCGCAGCACGCGCAAATCGCGGACCGATCGTTCAAACAAATCGTTAAGGAGTGGACTGCNNCAGAAATCGTTAAGGAGTGGACTGCTCGTTCTCACTTCGCAATGTTGTTTCAGCCAGTCATCGGAGTTCTCGTGAAGCTGTCGTGCCAAGCGGACCGCATCCGGCTTGAAAGTGCGCTTGGGTGGGGGTTGTTTTTTCTTGCGCGATTCCGAGATGACGAGCGACACGCTGACCTGTTTGCTCTCATTGGGCGCTAACGAGAGTTTCATGTCGGCTCTGCCTTTTCGTCTACTGCCCGTCCCTGGCGTGAGATTGATGCGGAGCGTGCGGTAGAGCCCGTCCGCGCCATCATATTCAAAGGTCAGGGTGCCATTACGCCAGACTGGTTTCTCGGATCTGCCGATCTTTTTCGGTTGCAGGCCGCGTATCTCGAAGACATCCTCGAAGCCCGCTTCGAAATCAAAGGATAGTACGAACTGTACGGAGTGATGCTTATAGTTCGTACACGTAATGACGTCTTGCAGCGAGAGTCCCGCGGAATGAATGATCCGCTGCCATT
>PNAR01000193.1 GCA_003169715.1 Acidobacteriaceae bacterium
TGTAAGTATTGTAGGCGGAGTTGAACTGCATGTCCTCATGATGCAGAGCTCCCGTATATGTTCCCGCCAGCAGTTCGGCGTAAATGACGCTTGGATCGGCTTGCAGCGCCATATTTTTATCCAGCCGATTGTAATAAACACTGGCAACGACGGGCGTCTCTTCGGGGACGGATGTTTCTTTCTCAATAATGGACGCCATGGTCACGGTTTTTTGCACATCCGAGTTCAAACCGATTTGTCGCGCTACCTGGCGGAATTGCTTGACCATCGCGCCTAACATTTCTTGCGTGCTTTGGGTGCGCGTGAACTCGTATGTATTGGGAAAAAGAAAACCTTCGAGAGTCTTGGCGTCAGGAGCTAAATCCGAAATCAAGGAAGAACCCTTCAATTCGGCCTCAAGAAATTCCTGTCGCGAACATAATCCCGCGTCGTTCATGGCTTGCGCAATATCGAAGATGTTAAAACCTTCAGGGATAACGACCGTGTGGACGTAGATATCTCCGCGAGCAAGGCGATCATGCACCTCCAAGGCGGTGGCTGTTTTCTCGAAAAGGTATTCTCCGGCTTTCAGCGACCGCCGATGATGCAGATAATGCCAAAGAATAAAGGCGTCGGCATTGCGAATGACCCCAGCAGACTTCAGCTCGATTGCAATGCGACGGCTGGAAAATCCCGGGCGGAGCAAGACAAACTTTTGTCCGGCCGGTGCGAGGGGCAGCATCAAGGCCCACGCAAGCCACCCTGCTATCACAAGTGCAGCCAAAAGAACCAATGTGAATAGTGTGCGCAAGATGAACTATTTTAGATGAGAATCAAGGAACGGGTTCTAAGAGGACAAATCAGCAGAATTGCGCTCGCCGCCACCATCGGTTCGGGTATCCATCCAACTTTGCAGGATCAGCACCGCTGCTAACCTGTCCACGACTTCACCCCGGCGCTTAGTGGACATCTCCGAATCTCTCAGTACACGATTGGCTTGCGCCGAAGTCAGCCTCTCATCCCATAAATGCACCGGCAACCTAAAGTGTTTCCGCAAATCCTGTGCGAAAATCTGCATTTTCTCGGCTTGCGTTCCTTCGGCGCCACTCATCCGCAGCGGATATCCCACAACAATCTGGGTCACTTCGTACTTGAGAATTACTTCTTTAAGCTGAGCGTAATCGAGTCGCCTATTCTGGCGGCGAATTGTTTGCAGTCCCTGTGCGGTAATGCCGAGGGGATCAGAAACCGCCATTCCGATGGTCTTCGAACCCACATCCAACCCAAGTATGCGGGGATGAAATGCGGTTTGGGCGCGCTCGATCTCGGTGACAGTCACTGGGTAATTATATGTCTGGGGCAATACGGCAGAGTACACTACGAACGCACACTACGATACGAATATGGCAACGGAAACTGTGGCGGTTCAATCCGTCGGCTCAGGGCAGGTTGTCATTCCCCTTGAGACTACCCAGCGCCGTAATTGGGCTCAAAACCTGATCGGCGCAGGAGCCATTCTTGGATTGTGTTATTACGCCGAGATCGTTCTTGTAGTTCTGTTGGTGGCCGTGCTGGTGTCATTCATTTTAGCGCCTTTGGTAGATGCCCTGACTCGTGCTCGCATTCCGCGCGCACTGAGCGCCGCGATCGCGATTCTCTTGTTATTAGCCGCTATTGTGGGAGCCGTCTATGCGTCTTACAACCAGGCCGCCTCGCTGGTGCAGGATTTGCCCAAATACACCACAAAACTCCGCGATGAGGCGATGCGCTTCCGCAGGCAGGCTGAAAGCCTGGAGGTTCTGAATCCCCAACACGAAAAGGGCGTCGTGAGCGTGCGCCCTGCAACCGATTGGACAGATGTCCTGACTCGCGGCGTCGGTTCGGTGAGCCAGGTTGTTTTTGCCGCGTCATTCGTGCCATTTCTGGTTTACTTCATGCTCACCTGGCAGGAGCATGTCAGATCGGCGACGGTAATGCTATTTCCAATGCACAACCGCCATACAGCTTACGTGACCCTGGGCTTGATTTCGGCGATGATTCGGAGCTTTATGGTTGGAAATTTGCTGATTGGTCTGTTCATGGGAGCGATCAGCACAGTGATCTTCTATTTCCTGCACTTGCCTTTTTTCTATATTGTTGGATTTATCAGCGGTTTCGTCAGTCTCATCCCATACATGGGAGTTCTGTTGGCTATGGCTCCGCCCATTTTCGTAGGCTTGGGCCATATCGGGTCTTCAGACTTCGTTTACATCGTATTGACCGTTCTGGGATTGCATATTCTTGCGTTAAACGTCCTTTACCCGAAAATTCTCGGCAAGAGGTTACAGCTGAATCCGTTAGCCGTGACCATGTCTCTGCTGGTTTGGGCATGTCTTTGGGGCGCCATTGGGTTGCTGCTCGCCATTCCAATAACGGCTGCGATGAAGATTATTTTCGATCACATTGACCCGTTGAAGCCGTACGGAGTGTGGTTAGGGGAGTAAAGGCCTACAGCCTAGGCTTGAAATTCTGAAACGTCAGGGAGGCGAAGTTTGCTCTTCGAGAGAGCCTCGGAAAGTAGCTCTTCCACTTCGGCTTCCGCGCAATTTTTCGCCATCGCCATCTCACTGACGAGCAAATAGCGGGCTCGCTCCAGCATTTTCTTCTCGCGGAAAGAAAGCGATTTTATCTGATTCAGCACCAATAAACCCTTCAAAACGGCTGCCACATCCAGCAACGAACCGGTGCGCATCCGGTCGGAATTTTCCTTAAAGCGGTATTTCCAGTCCGCATTGCTGTCACATTCGCCATTAGTCAGAAAATCAATGATTTTTTGGATTTCCCCATTCCGAATGACGCGCCGTAGGCCAACCATCACCACATTGTGGAAGGGGACCATGACTTTGAGGCTGCTGGATTGAATTTTGAGCAGATAGAACTGTTCTACGGTCGCACCCATGGTCCGGCTGCTGATCTGTTCGATAATTCCAACGCCATGATTGGGATAAACGACTTTGTCGCCTATATGGAAGTTCTCACCGCTTAACATAAGGAACCACCGAAAAGCGTAGGCGAACCGGGGGACAGCACATCTTTTAGTCTATCCCAAGCTGGGAATAAAGACAATTTGGGAGCGATTTTAGCGTGACCGAGCATTTTAAGGGCTTTCACCACAGAGGACACGAAGTTACACGAAGGAAACCTCTCGGAACAGGAACCTTCGTGATACTTCGTGCCCTCTGTGGTTAAGCATTGATTTATAAGAGAGATAGCTCACGCCTTCGAATCGCCGTGCGACCCACCCAGGGTTTATAATCCCCAAAACATGACCGAGGAAATAACCAGGAAGCTACGAGATGAGATTGATCAGCTCGAACACGAGTTGATCCACGACCTGCCCAAGGAAATCAAGAAGGCCGCGGCATTGGGAGATCTCAGCGAAAACGCCGAATACCACATGGCGAAGCAGCGCCAGGAATTTGTCAAAGCCAGAATCCGCCAGTTAGGCAAACGCCTTGCCGATTTCTCGCTCATCAACATGGCCGACATTCCCAAGGATAAGGTGGGACTTGGTTCAACCGTGCGCATTTTCGATAGCAGCAAGAACGAGGAAATCGAGTACAAGCTGGTGACCAGCGAGGAATCCGACTTCGCCTCGGGAAGGATCTCGACCACATCGCCCATAGGCCGCGCTTTGTTGAACAAGAAGGTTGGGGACACGGTTCAGGTGGTTACCCCTAACGGCAAGCGCGAAATGGAAATACTCACACTGAGCACGATGTACGATCTAGCCCAGGCGGCCGAATAGTCAGCGGATTCAATGGAAACGAGAATTGGCGAAAATCGCGACCGGGTAACTTGGACCAGAGCCTTCGGTCGCGCGTGCGGCGTGTTGCTCGACGCGATCGTGCGCCGACTGGCACTGGCAAGGATCAATCCCAACGTGCTGACGTTTATGGGATTGGTGGTGAACGTACTTGCAGCGGTGCTTTTCGGTTATGCGAACGCCGATAACCAAGCCCGTTTGTTCCGCTACGCTGGATTGGTAATTATTGGTTCCGGATTCTTTGATCTTGTGGACGGGCGAGTGGCGCGGGCAAGCAACCGCGTCACCAAGTTTGGTGGATTCTTCGATTCGGTGGTGGATCGTTATAGCGATGCCACGCAGTTTCTCGGACTGCTGGTTTTTTACGGCCGCGGCGACCGGTTCTTCTACGTCATACTCACGGCCATCGTAATGATCAGCGCGATTATGGTGAGCTATACCCGAGCCCGCGCCGAGAGCTTGATCGGCTCCTGCCGCGTCGGCTTCATGGA
>PNAR01000480.1 GCA_003169715.1 Acidobacteriaceae bacterium
GTGAGATACAATGTATCTCAGGGAGAAATAATTGATGCCCGCTACGGAGATGGTTCATGTCCGCATTGACAAACGGGTCAAGGCAAAAGCGGCGAAGACCCTGGCCAGCATGGGCCTATCGGTTTCCGATGCGGTTCGCGTGATGCTGACTCGTGTGGCTGCGGAAAAGGCGCTCCCCTTCGAGGTAAAGGCTCCCAATGCTACAACTGTTGCGGCCATTCGGGAGACTCGCGCTGGTGGGTTACGGTCATTTCGCGATGTTCCTGACTTGATGGCCGACTTGAATGAGGACGATTGAGCGCACCAAGGCTTTCAAGCATGACTACAAACGAGAGAAATCTGGACAGCACAAGCGCGACATGGAATCACCCGTATCCACTGCGATTTCGCTTCTGGCGGAAGACAGAACGCTGCCCGACAAGAACCGCGATCATGCTCTTGGAGGCGAGTGGCGAGATCACCGGGAGTGTCACCTCAAACCCGACCTGCTTATGATTTACCGCAAGCCTGACCGGGATGTGTTGCAGGTTGTACGAATGGGATCGCACAGCGAACTCTTTGGCTAGCTAAGGTTCTCACTTGCATGCGAATGGTCTAAACTAAGAGAAACATGGCTGATATTCAACGCAGGAAAACCGCGACATGTTCGATCAATGGCGTTCGCGTTGGTAGCGATGCACCGGTTGTGGTGCAGTCCATGACCAATACGGATACCGCTGACGTTGCCTCCACAGTTCAGCAGGTCGCGGCGCTGGCGAAGGCTGGTTCTGAACTTGTTCGAGTCACTGTAAACAATGACGCGGCCGCAGCTGCGGTTGCGCCTATTGTCGAGCAGCTTGACCGTCAAGGCGTGCGCGTTCCCATCATTGGCGACTTCCACTACAACGGGCATCTCCTGCTGAAGAAGTATCCCGAATGTGCGCGCGCGCTTGCAAAGTACAGAATTAATCCTGGCAATGTGGGTATAGGCCGCAAGGATGACGCCAACTTCCGCACCATGATCGAAGTTGCGGCGGAGAATCAAAAGCCGGTTCGCATCGGAGTGAATTGGGGTTCCCTCGATCAAGCGCTACTTACGCGGATGATGGACGAGAATTCACGTTTGGCCGAGCCGCGAGGCGCTCGCGAAGTTACGATGGAAGCGATGGTCGTGAGCGCGCTGAATTCAGCGGCGCTGGCGGAGAAATACGGATTGCGTCCCGATCAAATTATTTTGAGCGCGAAGGTCAGCGGCGTGCAGGATTTGATTGACGTTTATAAAGCGCTGGCATCGCGCTGCGATTATCCACTGCATCTTGGATTGACTGAAGCCGGCATGGGAGCTAAAGGAATCGTCGCTTCCAGTGCTGCGCTGGGAGTTCTGTTACAAGAGGGAATTGGCGATACGATTCGGGTTTCGCTGACTCCAGCTCCCGGTGGCGATCGAAGCGAAGAGGTCCGCGTGGCGCAACAAATTCTGCAATCGCTGGGAATTCGGAGCTTCACTCCGCAGGTCACTGCTTGTCCCGGATGCGGCCGCACTACCAGCACGTTCTTTCAGGAGATGGCGGAACAGATCCAATCTTATCTTCTCGAACAGATGCCCGTGTGGAAAGAAAATTACACGGGCGTCGAGGAAATGAAAGTCGCGGTGATGGGCTGCGTTGTCAATGGCCCTGGCGAATCGAAACATGCCAGTTTAGGCATTTCGCTGCCTGGGACTTTTGAGGAGCCCAAAGCTCCGGTGTATGTTGACGGACGCCTCTTCACCACGTTGAAGGGCGACCGAATCGTCGCGGAATTCATTCGAATTCTGGATGACTACGTTCAGTCGCACTATGCGGCGCGGGAAGCTGTCGCCGTTCAGTAAGTTCCAAGGCTTTAGTTCCACAAGCCCCCTTTTTTGTCATCCTGAGCGACTGTTCTTCTTCGCTAGCGAAGAAGAACCAAGTCGAAGGACCCCTACCTCTATCCTTTATCTTTGACGCTTATTTCTATCGTTGAAATCTCAAACCCTGTCACACCGCCAGTTTGAGCAAACCTACTGTTGCCGTCAGCCATAGCGCGAATCCCGCAACATTCAATGCAATCCGCCATCTCCAACTGTCAATAATGAAATTGTATTTTGCGTCCATAAGTCCCCCCTTTTCATACTCCCCTATTTGACGAAGTACTCAATAAACTTTTATCCGGCGTCCCCGTCCACCGTAGATACGAGGGAGCGGAGATAAAGTTCCATTCCGCCGCTACAGAAATCCGTTGAGTCGCTGACCTCGATTGCATCACGCGTCGGGTGGGGACCTTGTTCTTGTTATGTCCGTCAAGGACAATTGCGTCTGCGATGGTAGAATTCTCCCGCGCATGTCTGTAGCAATTCCAGTTCAGCCAGGTGAAATTTCTCAGACGCGCCGGGCTCAATCGTTTTATCGCCCTGAATTGGATGGTCTCCGATTCTTCGCGTTCTTCTGTGTTTTCATTCATCACACCCTCCCAACTCACATCGAGTTTTATCTGGAACGTCACATTCCATTTGGAGATTTCATAACCAGCGTGGCAGAGGCCGGGCGCTTTGGGGTGGACCTCTTCTTCGTCCTGAGCGCATACCTGATCACTGAATTGCTCTTGCGGGAGAAAGAAAACTTCGGAAAAGTCCATCTAAAATCTTTTTATCTCCGCCGCATGCTTCGTATCTGGCCACTCTACTTTTTGGCAATTGCGATCGCGACTTTTTTACCGCACATTGATTCCACGCAAACTTTTCCACTTAGATATGTCGTTGCATTTTTGTTTCTCGCAGGAAACTGGATAGTCTCGTTCTACGACTTTCCGGAATCCGTCATGAACGCCTTATGGAGCGTGAGTTTCGAGGAGCAGTTTTATCTTTTTTGGCCTGCGGTAATTGCGTTGGTGAGGCGCGCGCGGACCCTGGGCGTTGTGGCATGCGGTTTTTTAATCGTCTCGATGTTGAGCAGGGTACTTCTCCTGAAGTACTCCCAATCGGTGATTTGGACGAACTCGTTTGCCCGCCTCGATCCTCTGGCGGTCGGAGTTCTGAGCGCAGTCATTCTGCGCTCGCGTCACATCGCATTGAGCGGATTTGCCCGACTGGGGTTGGCAGGACTCGGGGCGGTGCTTTGGGTATTCGCGGGACATTTCGAAGGTCGCGATCTCGCATTTATGGTACTGGGTTACCCGGTAGTCGCGGTGGGGGCAGGGCTCATTTTCATGGCAGTTTGGAGGATGCGGTGGGTCCCGCGTTGGTTGAGATACTGCGGAAAAATCTCTTATGGCTTATATGTATTTCACATGCTGGGTTTATATATCGCGCGAAAACTCGCCGGAGACTTTCCTCACAACTTCCGGCAGTTTTTCCAGTATTGGTCGTTGGGGTTGACCGTTACCTTTGTTTTGGCCGCGTTCTCGTATGCGTTTTTTGAGTCCCCTTTCTTGCGAATGAAGGAACGCTTTGCATTTGTTAAATCCCGGCCAGTTTGAGGCACCCTGAGCTTTCACTCCGAGTAAACAAGAGGATCGCGACTGTCATATCCGCAAGGAGACGCTCTCAGGCGCTTTATCGGAAAGCGGATCAGCGATTTGCTTCAACTCGGGGTAATGCGACAGTAACGGCTGGGGTGCCCTGACACGTTGCCCTGTCAGCATGTGTTTCAGTTGTAGCGCGTTCACACCGGCTTTGGCTTCGAAGTGATTGTTGGCAACAACGTATGTTACTTCCGCCTTTTTTGAGATGCGCTCTATTTTTTCTTTCCATCCGGTCAACTCGGATTCTTTATAGAGATAGTTGTAGCGGTCGTCCCGGTTCTCGGATTCAAACCATTGATCGTAATTTCGTCCGTGCATCCGAACGTATCCAATTCCTGAAGTTACATGTTCAGTTGGTTCGAGCGAACGCCCGATCACGGGCTGATCTATGTTGCAGAATGCAACGTTATTTTGCGTGAATGAAGCGACGGTTTCAGGATTGTCCCAGCTCGAGTGCCTAACCTCCAACACTCGCGGATACTCGATGAACTGGCGTAACAATACTTCGACGTACTCCCGATTCAGCGAAGTGTTCTTGAATGAAATTGGAAATTGAATGAGAAGCGCGCCGAATTTTCCCGTAGATGCCAGCGCTTCCAGTCCCTCGCGGGCCAGTTTTTCGTCTTCATCGTTTGGCTTAATACTGGCGGCGGATGTCGGTTCCATCACGGCCAGCGGCGAATGTGTAAACGAGCGGTGCAGTTTGGCAGTGAACACAAAATTGGGATTCGCTGACACGCGCCGCGCCCAAAGCTTCGCGAGCTCTGGCTTGATGTGCCCATAGAAAGACGTGTTGATCTCGACAAGATCGAAACATTGCGCTAAATATTCCAGCGGATGTTCTTTGCGGCGCTGCATTCCCGGCGGATAGAAGATGCCGTCCCAGTCTTTGTAAGACCATCCGGCAGTGCCGATGCGGATTTGTGGGGTGGAGTCCATAACGAGTAAAATCACTTCGCGATGCTACAGTTCCTAACTTTAGCTATCCTGCTGATTTTGCCGGTACGACTGGGGGCGCAGTCCCAAGGACCAGCCTCTGAAACACAGAAGCCAAATCTAGAAGCAAGCCCCCACCCAGACGCCGCCTCCAGTAGCAACTCTCCGAGGGTTTCAAAGCCCGGCGACTCGACTTTACTGGAGGCAATAAAGGCCCCGAGGCCAGTTTATCCTCATGAGGCAGAAACTGAGCAACTCCAGGGACAGGTGTGGGTCAAACTATTAGTTTCTGAAACAGGAGATGTAGAAAGCGTTGATGTCATTAGCGGAAATCCGATCCTGGCCAAAGCGGCGGTTGACGCCTTTAAGAAATGGAAATTTAAACCTTACATCAAGAATGGCCATGCCGTGAAAACGTCATTAAAGATGCCGATAAACTTTGCTTTTCGTGGTCAAGTCACGGGCAAACCAATAAGCCCAAACTCAGGCATCGCAGCAATCCCTGAGCGAGTGCGGGTCGCTCAAGGCATCGTAGCAACCCCTGAGCGGGTACGGGTCGGTCAAGGCATCATGCAGGGTTTGAAGATCCATGACGCAGCACCCATCTACCCCGAAGAGGCCCGGCAATCACGCGTTCAGGGAACTGTTCTCTTGCGCGCCGTAATAGGCAAAGATGGTCTCATTTCGAAACTTGACTTTATATCGGGACCAAAACAACTTATTCAAGCGGCAATGGGGGCGGTTCGACAGTGGAGGTACAAACCGTACATTTTGAACAGTGAACCCGTCGAAGTGGATACTCAAATCACGGTGAACTTTACCCTAGATGGTCATCGTTGAGCCGGAGCGAAATTCACGGAAAGATGGCGGCGGCTTATTCGATCTCATTCAGTAAAAAATTAGCACAACCCAGTATGCCCCGTTCGGATAGCTAGCGGTCTTTGAGTAGCAAGTACCTTCTGCGAAGCTGTTCACGGAGCGATTAGAGATGATCTTCGGAATGCCGGAAGGAAGATTGTCGGGCTGCATTGCGGTGTAGCGCATGATGTAGCGGCCTTGCGGGGATGGAGTTTTCAGAGAATCGGCGTGAGCCATCGCACATGCGGTTGATTTCGCCGTGACCCTATCCATCTGCCGCAACTGCGGGAGACGCGCTTCTGAGCGCATGCGGTTTATGCCACTGGCAATGGCGTCTTCCGCTTGCTTGTCAGAGTACGATGGCAAGCTGTGCGCGAAATCTTGCACTACGTACAGCCTCGGTCCACTCTGCACGACCGCAAATCCGGCGACGTTGTAGTCTGCGCTCAACAGGTTTGCGCGGTGCTGGGGGGAATGCATCAGGCTATCTGCGGCCTGTTCCACGGTTCCGGCATAAGCGACGTTCTCTCCCGCGACGTCGAGATGAAGTTTGGTGTCGGCAGCCAGGCGCTGCGGAAGAGCAGGTTCCCCGGAAAGTTGGTGCGAAAGCTGCTGTTGCGCAGCCATTGCCGCGGCATGAGCGCGGGCGGCTTGGGTCAATCCTTCATCGGCTTGCAGAGGCGCGAGTCCGGCCTCGATTCGCGCCTGATTCGCCAAATCGAAGAGACGCCTCTCAGCTTCCGTCCCAAAGGGGAAAGCGTTCGCCCCGGATGGAAATTGGTGGAGCGACACATTCGTCACCGTCGCGGACTTCGGTTGCGGATTTTGGGCAAAGGAACTGCCGGCGATCAGCAACGTACCGATTAGACTTAGGATGATCCGAGACATGGTTTTATTAACCCTGCTCAGAATCGGGAGATATAACTTATTACTTTGTTCCTAGGACGATACGCTCTAGAATTCAGGCACGCATCATTACAATGGAGACATTACTGCTCGGCTTTCTTCTCGTTTCAAACCTAGTACTTCTGGTGCTTGCGGTATTGCTATATCAGCGGTTTGCCCAGTCCAGCGGGCATTCTGAGGCATTGGTGCAGCTTGCCCGCCAAGCCGAGTCGCTGCATCAGACTCTGTCGAAGCAATTTGCCGCTTCCACTGCGGACATGGCGTCGCGCCTCGAGCAGACGAAAGGTGACCTCCGCCAGCAGGTTGCGGATCGCCTTGGAGAGGGCTTTTCTTCCATCCGCAGCGGGGTTGAGGAGCAGATGAAGGCTGGGCGGAATGAGCAGGCAGGAAGGCTTGCGGAGGCTCGTACAGAACTAACCTCGTCGCTGGCACTAACCACTTCGCAGCTAAAATGCGACTTCGACAATCTGACCCAAAAAACAATGCAGAGCCTGGATTCGATCCGCGACCGCGTGGACGCTAAGCTTCTTGCGATCACTGACCAGGTTCAGCAAAAGCTTGATCAAAATATCAAAGAGGGCTTCGCGCAATTTGAAAAAGTGCAGCAGCATCTGAAAGCTGCCGAAGAACAGCTGCGCGAAGTCGGAGCTCTTGGCCATTCCATCAACGATCTAAATAATTTATTGAAGTTGCCGCATCTTCGGGGGACATTCGGAGAAGCGAGCCTGGAACGTTTGCTCGCAGATTTTCTACCGGCGCACATGTTCGAAATGCAGTGCACGGTGAATGGCGGCGGACGCGTTGACGCCATGATTCAGTTCCCGGATCGGCGCCTTCCCATTGATGCGAAGTTTCCACGTGAACAAGTGCTGGCGCTCTTTGAAAGCAATGTGGAAGCAGAGATTGAGTTGGCGCGTCACGAATTTGTGCGCGTCATGAAAGTGGAAGCAAAGCGCATTAAGGCATACATTCAGCCAGAACATGGCACAACGGAAATCGCCCTCATGTACCTGCCAAGCGAAACTCTATATATGGAAGCGGTCCGGAATCGTGAACTCGCTGACTGGCTGAATCAGCAGCACGTGTTTCCGGTGTCGCCGAATACTTTGCTGATGACGCTGCAAACGATTGCGCTGGTCCACAAATGGTATGAGGTTGCGAGCCGCTTCGAGAAAAGCCGAGTGGAGTTGGCAAAAGCGCAAAAGTCGTTCGACCACTTCCAGAGTCAATTCGAGAACATCGGCAAGAGCCTCAACAAAGCGCAAGATGCCTTCGAAACCGCACAAAGGCATTTGAAGACTTATCGCGGAAAGGTCACCGTGCTGAGCGGACAGGAACAACTGGAACTCGACGCCGCGAATGAAGAACAAATCCTACCGCTAATAGACAAGGCCAGCGCATGAGGTAGGCACGGACAGGAATGCCCGCGCGCTACCTTTGAGCCGCAACCTACATCTTGTTCATCGTGAACGTGCCCGAACCGGTGCATCCTGTGCCAGTTAAGGTCCAGGTGCCGGCAATCTGGCTGTTGTTCACTGCTCCATTCAGAGTCAGGATGTTTCCAGTTGGCGTGGCCGACTGAATAGTCATCGCAAAGGTACCGGTGACATTGCCGTTAAAATTTCCGGCGAGACCGAAGGATCCAGTTTCGGTCCCGGATGTTCCAAAGCACGAATCTTTCGTAGTAAATGTAAGATTAACGACATTCACATTGCTGCCACTGCTTTGGGTAAATGACGTGGTGAAGGCAAAGTCAGGGCCGGTGTTGTTGGTTGGATCGCTCAGAGTCGCGGCCCAATTTCCATTAATGTTTCCAGAACTGTTTGCACCACCGCCGCAGGCACTCAAGATAAGTCCCAGCGAAATGATCAACGACAACCCAATTTTTTTCATGTGTAAATCTCCTGACTCAAAATGCTAAGCAATCGCAAAAGTGGCCCTAGGAAAGATGCCGATCCTGACTAAGCGGATGTAAGGCGAATCTCCTATGGACATGAAAAGTTCACAGCCGTTTTTAAAACGTCTCGCCTCTATGCGAGTTGGCAAAATGCCGGGCGCGGCCGGGAGCCGCGCCTTCTCGAAAAGATTCACTGGCGAACCTTACTGCTTGCGTCCATTGTGTTTGTCGCGATAGATCTGGCGTGAGACCCTATTCTGCTGATGATTGACCTTCGCTTTTTCGGCGCCGGTCAGCTTTCCACCATTCGCGGCTCGGTCGTTGTGAACTTCGCGGTTGATGCGGGCATCTTTCGATTCCAGATTAGCGGTCTCGCGAGGTGTGAGCTGTCCGCTCTTGACGCCTTGAGCAATGCGATCCTGCTGATTTTCAGCGCGCTTGCCAACCTCACTCTTGGGTTGTGGATCCGTCTGTGCCAATACCGGTAGAGCGAGTGCAGCCAGCGTCATCCCAAAAGATATCGTTCTCAAATAGTTTTTCATATTGTTAACGCCTCCGTGTATTAAGGTCAGCCATTTGAACCTGTTTGGCCGCTGGTGTTTTGAACACGCGCCGGGATGGAATGTTGCGGGTGGGGAAAAGCTTTGGAGCGGACTGCCGGAGCGCAGTGAGGTCAATAGTTTACCAAGGACTTTCGTCCTGGGTTATTTTGTGCAGCCCCATCGGGACTGGATTGTGGAAGCAGCAATTGACTGCCGTGCAGGTCGCGTCATGTAAGAAGGTAGCCGGTTTTTCTACGATGCTTACAGTCCGGCTTCAATCCTCGACCGTGGATCCAACACATCCCGAAGCGCGTCGCCGATGAAGTTAAAAGACAAGACCGCAAGCATGACTGCGAGGGCTGGGAAGATGACTAAATGCGGGGCGTCGAATAAATGGGCGCGGCCATCGTTCAACATAGCTCCCCAGCTCGCGGTTGGCGGAGGGACGCCTAGTCCGAGGAAACTCATCGTCGCTTCGGCGAGAATTGCGCCAGCCATGCCAATCGCCGCCTGAACTACGATGGGCTGAATAATGTTAGGAAGAATGTGGCGAACGATTACGCGCAGGTCGGTCGCTCCAAGCGCTTTCGCGGCTTCCACAAATTCGCGCTCGCGAACGGCTAGGACTTGCGCCCGAACCAAGCGTGCGTAGCCCACCCATCCGCCGAGAGAGAGTGCCAATATCAGATTAAAGATCCCGGGTCCGCGAAAAGCGACGAAAGCGATTGCGAGCAGGATTCCGGGGAAAGACAAAAATGCATTCATTACCAGGACATTTACGAAGCGATCAATCGCGCCGCCGTAATAACCTGCGATTGAACCGATGATCAGTCCGAGAGTTAGTGATGCCGCGACAACGCACGTCCCGACTAGCATGGAAATGCGCGACCCATAAATCAGGCGGGAAAGGATGTCGCGACCAAGTTCGTCGGTGCCGCACCAATGGGCAGCCGATGGGGCAGACAGCCGTCCGGGCAAATCTATGTGAGCAGGATTTTGAGGAGCAAGCCAGGGCGCAAACACGGCAGAGAAGGTGAAGAGCGTTACAAGCGCAATTCCGATTACCGCCAGGACATTGTGGCTGGCGACACGACGGAGGGAGATGGCGGCAGTAGACAAGGGTTAATCAAACAGTCGCAAGAGGCCGAAGAAACATCCACTGAGATCAAGACTACTCATTGTGGCCGGCAAACGAAAGGTTTCGAGCATTATTCTTCATCAGCTGCTTGAAACGCTTTAGCTCCGCTGGCTGAGAGACCCGACGGACGCGGATTTGCTTCTCACGCAGACGCGTACGAGCGATGTCGTAGGCGGATTGCATTCGCATCAATGTATCCATCCTCACCCCAAACGCTTTTTCGATGCGGAGTGCCATGTCGCCGGAGAGATCGGCCTTACCATTCAACAGGCTGGAAAGCGCGGGCCGGGAAACCCTAAGCGCCGCTGCCGCCGCAGTCACCGAGAGACCCTCAGGTTCGATAATCTCGGTGCGAATGAAATCTCCCGGATGGGGAGGGTTCTTCATGGGCATTGACCCTTCTCTTTCCTAGTTAGTGATAGTCTTCCAAATCAAGGTCGCATATCTCCTGCTCCGTGGCATTGATACGGAAAGTCAAACGACGGTTGGCGGTTACACTCAGGCTCCATGTGCCTCTGCGATCGCCGGTGAGAATGTGCGCCTTCCAACTGGGGAGCGAACCCAATTCCTCTGCATTTTGCATGTTGTCAAGAAAAGCCAGCATCTTGCGAAGCTTAGCCGCCAAATCCGACGGAACACCTTTAGCCCTATCTTCCGTGTAAAGCCGCTTGAGGCCTTTATGGGCGAAGCTCCGTATCTTCACGGTTCATTAGATCGTAGCCTGTCACTTAACACTTGTCAACCATTTTTTCTAAAAACGGGCTTCTTACCGCTGTCTGGAACGCGTTCGTTATGATGCGTTATTTTTGGACGCAGAAATGATGAGCAAGGAAAGAAATTGGGATCGAGCATCGCGACGACTTCTTAAAGCAAGAGAATATCTTCGAGGAAGCACGAGCGCAAGCCGTCAAGGGAGGCATAGCCTGGCAACTTGCCAAAGCCATGAAGAAGAAAAAGATTTCCAAGGCACGAATGGCCGCCTTGCTAAAGACGAGTCGCTCCCAGGTGGACACCATTCTGGATCCGAAGCGCGACATCACGCTGTCGAGCCTGCAACGAGCGGCGGCGTTGGTGGGTCAGAGGGTGGTGATCGAACTGGTTTAATTATTTTAGCTGCGAGCGGGGTCTCCTAAACGTTCAGAGCTTTCAGTAATTGCCTCCAAAACCGCGTTTTCACTTTCGCCAATCAGACCCAAAAGGTAGGCGGCAGCGATTCTCAATCCGACCTCCTCCGCCCGCAGCAGTTGCATGTACGTCCTGTTACCCGCGCGGATGGCGTCTTTTGTAGCCTCTACGCAGGACAATTCTCTCCTCAGCGTGCCTTGAAAATCAGGCTTCGAAACTTCGTATCTGCTGGTTTTGAGATCTTTGTGGGCATCCCAATATGATCGTCCCGAGAATAGCCGAGCCAGATAAATAATGATCTGATACTTGTCTGGAACGGCCTGCGCCTGAAGCAACTGAAGCAAAATCGGCACCGCAGGAGCGGTTGCTTCATAGATTGTCCCCTGATGCCACAAATTTCCATGGAGCTCATACCAAGCGTCGTTCCGCGCGCTGGTGTCGGGAGAGGTCAAGGCGCGGATCAAAGCTGGCACATCAGCTGCGGAGCCATAGGCGTGCTGCAGTTTACCCCATGCCACGTCATCGAGACTGGAGAATATGCGTTCCAAGTCTGTATTCACTGCCGTATCCTTGGATTCGCCACTGAATATAGAAAGTCTGTGAGGAAATTCACCGCAACATACGTCAACCCAATCGCCAGAATGCATCCTTGTACCAGGTAGTAGTCGCGATTGCTGATGGCCTGGATCGTGAGCCTCCCGATTCCCGGCCACGAAAAAATGGTCTCGGTTACGATCGCTCCGGCGAGCAGAGCTCCGAACTGCAATCCTAGAACTGTGATCACCGGAATCATTGCATTCCGCAGTGCGTGCCTGTAAACGACCGTTCGCTCGGGCAGTCCCTTGGCGCGCGCGGTGCGGATATAGTCTTGGCTAAGTTCTTCGAGCATTGAGGTGCGGACCATGCGAGTAAGGATTGCGGCCAATGCCCCGCCCATCGTGATTGCGGGCAAGATCAGGTGCGTGAAACTGCCAGAGCCCGACACCGGAAGCCATCCCAGCTTGATGGAGAAAAATAAAATTAGTATCGGACCAAGCGCAAAGTTTGGGAAAGACAATCCGAAGAGGCTGACCACGCTGAGCGTGCGATCATCCCAGCGATTCCGCCTCTGTGCCGAGCGGACCCCGGCGGGAATTGACAACAGAATCGCCACAACCAACGCCGCAATCGTTAGCTGCAAAGTATATGGATAGCGTTCCGCGATCAGGCTAGTGACGCTTTGATTGAAACGCACCGACGGACCGAGGTCACCGTGCAGCACGCCTTTCCAATAGCGAAGATACTGCTCGCCCAGCGGCACATCGAGACCATACGCGTGCCGGGCCGCCTGGATATCGGTGGCGGGCGCGCCTTCACCGAGCATTTGGAGAATTGGGTCTCCGGGAACCAAGTGGATTAGGAGGAAGACCAGAGAGACGACGAGCCAGATGACGGGCAAGGTGTAGAGGACGCGAAGGGAGAGGTAACGGAGCATTCAGATTCGTCGTTCGTCGTTCGTCGTTGGT
>PNAR01000063.1 GCA_003169715.1 Acidobacteriaceae bacterium
GAAACGCCGAGACGGGCCTGCAGATTTCCTCTCGCATCATGAACGGCCGGCGGCATGAGCGCGCTGCCAGTAAGAAGCCTATTGTAAAATAGGTGAAAGGACGCTAGCAGGCCGAATCCAAGCAGGACCAGGATAAGTCCTTTGATTTTTCTCTGACGCAACAAATCGAAAGCGATCCATGCCATCAGCAGAATCCAATCAAGGTCCCGGATCAGAGAGCAATAACCGAGAAGCAATCCCACACTGAGCAGCCGCCAGCGAGAACGTTCCGCTTGGCCCTCATCGAGCGTGTGGTCGTAGAGAAGAAATGCGCCCAAAAGAATGCCATGGTCGAGGTATGCGACCCGAAATTGGCAACACTGAAGGAAAAGAACGAGCAAAGCGTTACCAGCCACCAGGTCGTCCCGATGAACTCATCACCGATCCGTCTGCTGACGCAGGACAGCAGCAGAAAAACGGTCAGAGCACCGAGCAATGGTGCAACCAGCCATTCCACCCGCAGCCTGGCGCCCAGCGAAAGCAATGCGGGCCACCCCGGATCGTATTTCGAGAATCGGCGGCCCCCGACATCATCCATCGCATCTGCAGCCACGTACTTGTTGAGTGGATTCGCTCGATCATAAATCGGGTCTTCCGCATAAAGCTGACCGCGCGAAAACAACCCGGCCTGGAATAGAAAAGCCTGCTCGTCACCCGAATTGGCGAACCCCTGAAGCAAGACAAAGTGAACCAGCAGGAATTGCAGGAATGAAAGAAGCGAAAGGAACAGAATTTTTCGCTTCATTTCCAGAGCAAGGAGTCGGGACTCAGTGCCACGCTACAGATCGTGCGGGCGGCCTCAATGGCAAATGGCGCTGAGGCGGTATGGCTTGCCCGAACAACGATCTCAGTGATGCAACGGCTTGAAGGCGTGATCGTATACATTATTCGCAACGCACCGGCCCCGGGCGATCCCTTCAGTCTTGTCGAATGATCAGTGAATCCCAAGATAAATCCGGCTCCGATCGTTCTCTTCGATGCAATTCCAACTCTTCACCCTGGAGCGGAACAGTAACCACCCGGCGAATGGAAGTATCGGCCTGCCGCTTGCGATTAAGTCAGCATCTGATTCTGGTTGCAGATCAGGCATCATAAACGCAAGAGAGCAGGCGCGGACTGGTCATTGATAAAATCGGACGCCCCATCTATGTTGGACGATGTCCTTATTCAGCGAGAGTTGTCTTAAAATGTCAAAAGCGAGCTTTTTCACTTGCCTGGTTTTGCTATCTGTCCTTGCCATTGCGTCGGGCCAGACGCCCCTGCGCAAGCTGCCCCTGGCAGAGCCACTCGAAAAATATGACAACCCGCCTGCGCACATTTTCCGAATAGAGACTTCGCCGCGAATGGTCTCGCAGTACGGTCCATTCACCAGCTACCAGGTGAACGTTGACGCCCAGGGCCACAACATCCTCGGCGACGCTGCGAACGAGCCCTCCATCAGCGTAGACCCGACAAACGGCAGCAAGATGACAATCACTTGGAGGCAGTTCAACAGCGTTGCTTCCAACTTCCGCCAGGCCGGCTATGGATACACAACCGATGGCGGCACGTCGTGGACGTTCCCCGGTGTTTTGGAAAACAACGTTTTCCGCAGCGACCCGGTGTCAAACTCCGATGAGACAGGGAAATTCTTCTATCTCAGCCTCAAGTCGGATCAAGCGGAGTCGTTTTTTTGCGATGATGTGTGGCGCTCGCTAAACGGCGGCCAATCCTGGACGCAGCAGGGGCCCGCGCACGGAGGCGACAAGGAGTGGTTCACCATAGATACGACCAACGGCATGGGTCATGGATTCCAATACCAGTTTTGGACCGGCTTCTTTAGTTGCGACGTCGGGGAATTCAGCCGATCCACGGACGGCGGGGTCACCTGGATGACTCCGATCGATATTCCCAACTCTCCCCAAACGGGGACGCTCGACGTGGACACGAACGGCAACCTTTTTATCGGCGGCACAGGCGGCGGGAGCGGGTTTTTGTGCATTCGCTCATCCAATGCCCAGAACGGAGGCGTCACGCCAACTTTTGATCAAACTACTACGGTCAGCCTCGGCGGCAGCCTGGTTCAGGGCGGAATAAATGGAGTAGGACTTTGTGGACAGGCGTTTCTGGTGATTGACCGTTCGGGCACCGCTACGAATAACAATATTTACATGCTGGCAAGCGTGGAGCCGAACGGCGCCTCCAATGGGACTGACGTGATGTTCGCGCGCAGCACAAATGGCGGACAAACGTTCAGCACCCCCAAACGTATTAATGACGACCCTATCAACCACAACAAATGGCACTGGCTCGGCACGCTTTCAGTCGCGCCTAATGGACGCATTGATTCCGTTTGGCTGGATACGCGAAACGCGGCGAACAACACCGATTCGCAGCTCTTCTATTCGTTCAGCACGGACGGGGGTGATACGTGGTCGCCTAACGTCGCAGTGAGCATTTCCTTCAATCCTTTCCTCGGTTATCCGAATCAGAACAAGATGGGCGATTACATCACAATCGTTTCCGACAATACCGGAGGCGATGTTGCGTATGCCGCAACGTTCAATCTCGAAGAAGACGTTTA
>PNAR01000097.1 GCA_003169715.1 Acidobacteriaceae bacterium
CATGTAGCGCAGCTTCTCGATCCCTTCTCGGCTGTGAAACATTGAAATCATAGAAACGTTTCTGCCACTGAAGATTCTTCCCGTCCTAAATCGAGCCTTCCGCTCCCCCTAGCCGCCTGCAAAATGGCTTTTTCACAGTTTCAAAAAATGTAAAGGTGGGGCCATCCCCCAGCCTTGCTAAGTTGCCGAGGGTCTCGTGTGACGACGGTCTGAGGCGTGATGCATTTGTGAAAAGGCCTCTTTACAATACTGGGAGAAGTTGACGCCCGTCGTGAAAAGCAACGCTGGGCGTCCAGAAAATCCGGGGGAGGGTGACAATGACCAGAGTAGGAATTTACGTATATGGCATGGCGTCAGCCGCTGCCGGCGTCATGGATTTTATCTGGGGTGACTTTGACGCCTCCCATCAACCGATTCAGGCCTTCGGGGATCACATTCCTGGTCGTGAGATCCTGGCGTATATCACCGCCGTCTGGATGATCGCGGGGGGCATGGCGATCCTGTGGCGGCGCAGCGCTCGGGCGGGTGCAGTCGCGCTGGCCAGTATCTATTTCGTCTTTGCCGTGTTCTGGTTGCCGCGATTCTATACGGCGCCTCACTTTCTTGGGTTTCGAATTCCCGTCGAAATCGGTGTCTTTGCGGGATTCGGCACGCAACTCATCGCGGTCGCCGCAGGAGCACTCGTCTGCGCGTCGCTGGCAACGCGTAAATCATCTTCATCAGGGCCGCGAACGATTCTTTTTGCTCGATGGATATTTGGGCTCTGCTCAATAGCCTTTGGCTTGGCGCATTTGACTGGCGTTAAGGACAATGCCGTTTATGTCCCTAGGTGGATGCCGCTGGGAGGAGAGTTCTGGACCATCGTGACTGGAATTTGCTTCGTACTCGCAGGCCTTGCCATACTTTCGGGAATTTTAGACGTCGTGGCTGCCCGGCTCCTCGCACTGATGCTGCTAGTGTTTAGCGCCCTAACATTGGTGCCTATGATCTTTACTTTTCCCCACAGACACGATGTCTGGGGCGGCAACGCATACAACCTGGCTGCGGTGGGTGCCACGTGGATATTCGCCGGCTTGATCGCGACTCGCAATGCACGGCCAGAACACGAGACCAACGCGACGCTTGCGAGGGTTTCTTAGGACACCTCAAGATAGGCGGTTCAGTTTGGTTCGCAGACAACTAGCTGCTGTCTAAAGAGCGTCGCTGCCGGCGGAAAATGATCACGGCAATTGGACGGTTGAAACCGTGTCATATCGTTCCAATCCTGACGGTGCGTTCACATCATCAACCGCGCGCTCGCGCAACCTAATGTATTACTGACTGCGGCGAGTGGAAAAAGATGATGCCAGCGATTGGCTGAAACAGGTAAGAGTCTGCTAAGCGTTCGTTAGCTTGTTGAAGCACCCTCCTCCGAACCAACGACCGCGTTCACTCTAACCAAAATCCATGCGAGTGCTGCTAGCGAAGTGCCCCATAGTAGGAACGCAATCTTCACGACCCAAGCGGGAGCTTCGCCGACTCTCTTAAGCAGAAATGGTAGAAAATTCCAGGTGGTTATGTGGATATAGTCCCAACTGTCTTCGGTCATGGCATGGTTGTTTAGCCCCCACGCGTCCATCTTGCCCAGCGCGAAAGCAACAATGTTCTTGAAGCGCAACGCGATGACGAATGTAGGATGACCAAGAGTTTCCATCTGATAAATTTCGAGCGGCAGCCAGAACGCCAGCGACGCAATCTGAATCATCGTGCTGGCTGTGATCAGCGCAATGCCGATCACCCACACGAACCTTCCAAGATCATGCCTGTATCGCAGCAACAGCGGCACGGAGATGAATGCCACTAATTCAGCCGCGGTTGAGACGTAGCGGTCGCCCCATGCGAAGTCACCGCTCCATACTGTGTATTTAGCATAAAAGCAGATGTAGGCAAGAAGCAGAAAGAATGCAGCGATCAAATATGATTTGACCTGCGGCAGCAGACGCTTCCAAGCCAGCGCGGCAATCAGGACCGTAAGCACGAGCAATGGATCGAAGAGAAATATAGATTTCTCCGGCGTGAACAATGCGCCGAAGAATCCAACATGGAATGGCGTCTCGAACGGATATTTCGCAGGCAGAGAGGGATCAGCCAGGCGATGCTCCAGAGTGAAATAATGCACGTAAGTGTTGGTGAACGATCCGAAGCGGTAAAACTGGTAAAGGCGATCCATCAATAGAAATGCCGCGTACACCGGCGCTGTCGTTTTGACATAAACAATAGTTCGTTCCCACCATTGTTGCCGGCCCTTGTGCTCAAACCAAAGCACCGCAGCTAGAAAAGCTGCCCCCGCAAACAGATCAAGGCCGGCGGTAAGACGAGTCAGCAGGTTCAATCCAAACGCCGCCGATCCGATCAGCAGCGCGCGACGATTGCCACTGCGCAGCCATTGATATTGAAAAACGAAACCCGCCAGCGTGAGAAGCTGGATGTAATTGTTCTCCATCATGTTCTGCGTGTAGTGCAGATGCGTGGTCGCAAAGAGCAGGGCTAGAACTCCAGCGACGGACTGCTTCGGACTGAATTCCAGCAAGCGCAGCAAACGAAAACAGATTAGAGCGGTCAATACATTGATCAGAATATTGGTGGTGTAACTGACGAAGATATTCCGAACACTCGGATCGTTGCCGTTGTAAGCGTCGAATACCGGCAGTTTTTCGATGCAGGCGCCGATAATGTCCGCTGGCAACATCAACAGCGGCTGACCGATTCCGTACCAGTCATAGAGCTTGCGTCCACGGCCGTGGACACCGAACTCGGGATACTCTTGCGGGAATACCGCGGGCTCTGAAGTAAAAAACGACGTCGCCGTTTGGAGGCGGTGCATGGTGTCGGCGCTGCCAAGTTCTCCGGATTGCACGGCGAACGCACCGAGTGCAGATGCGAGGCAGAGCAGGATTAAGGGATTGCTAAGTGAACCGCGAAGACGAGAGACCATGTGCAGCGATGTTAAAACACACAGGCCGCGACATCAAAGACACCGCGTGGGAATTTTGGTCCAGCTTTATTTCGACGTCTGGAGGCGGTTCACATGTGACTGACCATGTGCGGACGTTACTCCGGCGGCGAAGTGTCCACAAATCTCGCGAAAAAGCCCCTCCGAGTTAAGCGGGAGGGGCCATTGAGAAGCTGCCCTACTTTTGACAAGAGTCGCTGACCATCTTTATCGCTGTGATTTTCATGTGGCCGTGTTCAGAATCACTTTTCGTCATGCCGCTGTCCTTCGCCATGTCTTTTGTATCTTCTTTCATGTTATGCATCTTTGCATTGGACACAACTCCGGTCGCGTCTATCGTATGCCCGACATGTTCTCCTAGAGCCACTGCGCTGCTGCGGACTTCCCACGTGCTGCCATCGCTTCCGGTAAGCATGAACTCATCCGCGCTGTCCCCTTGCGATAAACATCCTGTGACCGTCCTAATGTCCGCTTTTGACTTTGCCTGCGCGGGACTGGAAAAGGCGGCGACCGCGATCACAAACGAACATACGAGTAATGTGCCAAGTCTGGTTTTCATCTTTCCTCCTTGTTGAAGTAGAACACTTGCGATTTTATGCACTTGGTTTTTTGTAGCCGTTCCGGGTGTGTGACTGCCCGACGCTCCAGTCTTTCGCACTGTCGGAAAAGGTCCTGGGCATCAAGCAGCCTCACGTCCGTGCATGGGATGCACAACCGCTCCTTCACGTTTTCCGTGGAATGCCTTACTTTCTAACACCTGTGGGCAAAGAACGGCATGACTGGGGCACATCCCGGCCGATGGTCCGAAAAAGCCGTACCGCGTGGAGAAGAGCACGTAGATGAGGCTCAACCCACCCTTTCGCAAAGGATGCGAAAAGGGTAGGTCACAGTATGCAGGAAAGTCTATTTAATCTAGGTCCCGCCTCGTCCGCGCTCGGCACTCTCGCTGGCTAGAGCTCGTTCAGCTTGTTTCGCGGTGATTGGCACGCTGGGGCCTTGGATAACAGCAAAGACGCCGGCAGCGGCCATCGCTCCCACGACGGGGGCGACAATGAATAGCCACAGTTGGTTGATGGCCCAACCACCCACGAACAATGCGGGGCCGATACTTCGGGCTGGATTCACCGAAGTGTTGGTGATTGGTATTCCTACCAGGTGAATCAGGGTGAGTACCAGGCCAATCGCCACGCCGGCAAATCCCACGGGTGCTTTGTTGTCAGTCGAGCCGAGTACGGTGAGTACCAGAAACATGGTGAGCACCACTTCAGCGATGAACGCAGCGAGGAGAGAATATCCGCCAGGCGAGTGTTCGCCGAAACCATTAGCCCCTAATCCCGCCACGCCCGGGTCGTAGCCGCCAGGAGCGCCACGCGCAATCATCAGAATAAGAAATGCGGCGATGATCGATCCAGCAATCTGCGCAACAATATACCCAGTGGCTTTGCGGGCGGCGATCTTTCGATGTAGCAGTAGCCCGATAGTTACTGCTGGATTGACATGACATCCGGAAATGGGTCCTATGGTGTAAACCATCGCAAGGAGCGACAGGCCAAATGCAAATGCCACGCCCATAAAGCCGATTTTGCCTCCTGCAAGCACCGCACTTCCCACTCCGCCAAAGACCAATACAAACGTACCGACCAGTTCGGCCAAATATTCTTTCATGAGGATCCTCTCCATTGCCCGCGAGAAATCGCGAGCAGTATTCACCACTGCCAGGTTTATTGCAACATTTCCGTGAAAGAATTCCCGGTGGCATTCCGACGCGTGGGATGACGTATCAACTTCGTTGCCGTCAGAGGTTGGGTTTCGACGGTTCGGATGTCCGCTGTGAATGGCAGGCTGCGGAGGATTCTTCGGCTGGCGGAATAAGAATTAAGCCTTCAAATGAAGGATTCTACGGCGGCGTTTTCGTCTGGGAAGACTTCGAACAGATTCAGAACTCCTACGAGGCGCAGCACCTGGGTAGCGAATTTGGAAGGATTGACCAACTTCAGACCGCCCCCTCGCTGCTTGGCCGAAACCATATATTTCACGAG
>PNAR01000130.1 GCA_003169715.1 Acidobacteriaceae bacterium
AGAGCCAAGCAGCTAGCGCGCTCCCACGTGCCGCCGCGCATGACCCTCGAGACCGTCGTGCATCTGACCAAAACTGTATCGGTTGCACGCTAACCGCGCTGTACCCCAAAGCTTAATACGCCTTCTTTGAGACCCGAGCGACCAACTCGTCCAATCTCGAAAGCAAAAGCTTAAAAACGCAGCGAGACGGTGGTCACTTGGCAAGACCACCACCAAGGGCTCCGGGCACTACCGATACGGGCATGCTCACACGCTTCACCAACACGGATGAAAACAAAGCGGCGCTCGTCTCGACGGTGCCCATCAAGCGTCTGGCAACACCGGAGGAGATCGCTCACGTGATCGCCTTTGTCGCCTCGGCAGATGCGTCGTACATGACCGGCGCCTCCATCCCAGTGGATGAAGGAATGCTCGCTGACTAGATCTACCGTAAACAGGGTTATCGAAGTATTCGTTGACGGCGGCAGAGCGCAAAGGTAGTCGATCGGCATAATCGAATAAGAAAATAGCCATACTATGGGCACCTATACCTATACAGCAGTCACGGTCCCAACGCGGTTTGTGGAGGCCAATGGCATTCGTTGCGCCTACCGGTGACAGGAGAACTCTAGCTCATCAGAATTGGGAGGGTCTATGATGGCTACACTTCAAGGTAAAACCGCGCTGGTAACCGGCGCGTCGCGGGGAATCGGCCGCGCCACGGCATCGGCGCTCGCGCAAGCCGGCGCGCATGTCCTGGTTCACTACGGCCGTTCCGCGCAGGATGCGGAATCGTTGGTCGCCGACATCCGTTCACATCAAGGACGCGCGGAGGCGATCAAGGCTGACTTGGGAACCCCCGATGGAGCCACACTGCTGGCCCAAGAGGTGCGCAAGATCGTCGGCGAACGCCTGGATGTGCTCGTGTCCAACGCCGGAATCAGCAAGTCCGCAACTTTCAAAGATCACACGGTGCAGGACTTTGACAACCTCTTTGCCACCAACGTGCGCAGCCCATTCTTTCTCGTTCAACAACTCCTGCCCGTCCTGGGCCCAGGCTCAAGCATCATTGTGATCTCTTCCGCCACAGCTCGCACCGTAGTCGGCAAGCCCGGTTTGGATAACCCTTCGATCCTGGCCTACGCCGCCACTAAGGGAGCATTGGAAACCCTCGTGAAGCACTGGGCAGCCATACTCGGGCCCCAGGGCATTCGCGTGAACGCAGTCGCGCCAGGGGTGATCGATACCGACATGTCGAACTTTGCGAAAACCGCGGCGGGGCAGGAGGTCACGCTTGGAATGCAAGCACTGCAGCGCATCGGCAAGCCGGAAGATGTCGCGGACGTCGTCGCGTTCCTGGCGTCGGACGCAGCCCGCTGGATCACGGGAGCGAGGATCCCAGTCGACGGTGGCTCAAAACTTTAAGGGCCGGAATCTTCCCAGCATCAGGCTGGAATTCACTCGAGGAGCAGAGGAGGAACGCCCAATGGCAAAAACAGAAGCGGTGAATCAGAATCAGGAATCGAAAAATAAAGCTCTTGTTCTAGAAGCCTTCGACACGTTGTTCAACAAGCGCGATTACCCAGCCGCCGAGCACTTCTGGTCGCCTGACTACGTTCAACACAGCGCGCATATCGCACCCGGTCGCGAGGGTCTGTTCAACCTCATCAAGAGCCTCCCCCCAACCTTGAAGTACGAACCCGGAACGATCGTGGCCGAGGGCGACGTCGTGATCGTGCACGGCCGATTTAGCGGTTTCGGTGCTCCCGTGAATTGGATTGCCGCAGACATCGTCCGCATTCAAAACGGAGTGCTCGTCGAGCATTGGGACGTCATTCAGGATGAAGCGACCGAAGACCAGTCGCAGAGTAAAGCCCCCATGTTCGGCCCAAATTTTCCGAAATATTCCGCCGGCGAATAGGCGGGGATGGCCCATTTTGCGTAGTTTGCAAAAGTGGGTGCCCGAAGTTGTTTTCACGCGCGGCATTTTTTGAATTTGCCGTACCGTAGTCATTCCGAGCAACGGGCGCGGGCTCTACTCGGAGCCCGCTCAATACAACGAGGAATCCCTCACTGCATTTGCGCGAGATTCGTTTTTTACCGTTTCTTTTCGGATTTTGCTTTACGTTGTCATTCCGAGCAACGGGTGTGGGCTCTACTTGGAGCCCGCTCAGTAGAACGAGGAATCCCTCAGCCGTCTTTGATTTCACCGGGCGTCCAAGTCGTATTTACGCGTGCAGTTTTTCACATATTTGGCGTTGTCACTCGAGTCCCGCATCCGGGGAGATGCATTCCTGCGCGCCAGAATCGACAAAGAAAGCTGCGAATTTCAGGTAATTTCCGGGCTGTCCCTGCTCGTGCAAGCCGCATTGGACGCCGTACGCCGCTGGTGCTACCAACCCACAGAGCTAAACGGCGACCCTATCGAAGTCGATTCAACCATCACGGTAAGTTTCGTCCTGGGCGGATGAATCGCTCGAAGAATCCGCTTGGTATGAAACCTCATTCTGTCTTACTGCGAATTACTCCGAGCATCACTCGTACGCGTCCCTCGATTTCAGTTCTCAACGGTGGTATCTCACTTTGAAACTTTTGCCAAACTTCAACCCACTGTCGTCCTTTAGGTGTGTTAAAGCCTGCGCCGAAGTCTGCCCATGCGCGCCGAAAAGCATCCCTCAGTCTTAAGATTAGGTCACACAGCGCTACGTCCAGATAAATTTGATTTTCATCAAAAAACGCGAAAAAGGCATTGGCTGCGTCAGTAGCGCTCCTGGCTTTTTCCTCCATGGTTTCAGTTCCGAATGAAAGGGGAGCCATCCAGGATTCAAAGGCCACCGCGGTCCTAGCCAGTAGTTTGTAAAGCTCCGCGATTATTTTTACACGCTTGTCATGAAGACGCACGAATCGCGTTTCACTTTCAAAAGCAGCCGCTCGAATGTCCGCCTTCAAGTGCTCTATCTCTTGGCTGTGTTCAGCCAGCAACTTTGCTTTATAGGCCTCCAGGTCGCGGGAGAGGACACGGCTCCACAGGCTTCTCGCTACAAATCCCAATACCGCCATTACAACGGTAAATTTACTGATCTCGCCCAACCACCGTACGTAATCCACGCTTGCGTTCTCCTTGAAGCTAGCGGACCACCGGAGGATATCACTAGTTACAACAGCAAAACGGAATCTCCAGAAGTCCGATCGAGTGGAGTAGTCGCATGAGAGAGAAGAAACACTGCGCGTCAAATAGAGACCGGTGCCCAAGTTATGACAGCGACTCGCTAAGAGTCTTTCGCAGATTAGCCATTCTAAAATTGTATTAGACTTATTAGATGAATACTCTGACGGAGAATCTGAGCATCGGAGGAAAGCTAAAATGCACACTCACTTGTACGGACTGCCGTCGGCCTTTACAGAGGACGATGGGCAACACGGCCATACATTTTACGATTTTCTGAAAGACATTGTATTGCCGGCCTCTCCCGTCGTTGGAATGTTTCTGTCTTGGAATTCGCCTTGGCGATTGTGGGCATTTCTTGTGGCGGCTCTGTTCTTTGGAACTATTGGAGCGTACCCTCGGCTCAAGATCGCCCTCGGCAGGCGCGTAGAGCGTTTGCGCGACAACCACGTGGCTGAAAAGGAGTTTCCAAAATTCAGACAACTTGTCCGTCGGTTCGGCGAGTTTGTAGACACAAGAACGAGTACCACACTCCACTACATCATCGGGAATGATCTCTGCGAGCCTCTTAGAACGGAGCTTCTAAGACGCCTCGGGATCCCCACAATAGCGTTTTGGTCCGAGCGTTGGTATTTTTTCCTGGTGCGTCTAAATCGTCAAATTCCTTCCTTGCCTGAACTTGAGTTCGCCACATCCGAGTTCCACAGCATCGTGGCGGAATTCAATAATTTCTGTGTTGCACCCATTTTTGAGACCTTGCCGAGAGAACTCCGCGCGATGTTGACAGAACAGGACGAAAGCAAGCTCAACGGTTTTCAACAGAGACATATGTACTTCATCGCGGATTATGAATCGTTTGCTAAGGCACTCTCGGAGTCGCGACCTGTGTTACAACGATTACCCTCCTGTTTCTCGCACTACAATCCACTGTGAGTAGTGGCGACAGAATGGAGGAAATGTACGAACCTCTTTTACGCTCCTTTGGCAAAACATCATCGCGGCTACGGGTTGGCAATAGGACATGTCTTGAAGTATTTAATCGCTCGGCAGTATACGGAAAGGTGCGATAGCGGCATCAGGTTTGCCAAACTCAATTGTTACGGTGTCGTCGTCTTCCTCGGGACGACGCTCAACCGTGACTTTGGAGATCAGGCGACCTTCCCGAAGCATTTGTCTGAAGGGGTTTGAACGCTCGTCTAAACCATAGTTTTCTTGGAATTGAGCTACTGTTTTGACGCCGGCTAGTATTTCTAACAATTCCCGTGCGGACATTTTCACGTTTGCTCCTGATGTCAAGGTCCCATAGTACCTTCCGGTTAGATCATTGGCCTTGACTTGATTCCGTGCATTAACTGGTGACCATTGAACCCTTGGAAGTGACTTGTATATACCATCCAAAATTGGCTTCAGCTGTGAAAAATCATGCCCAAGTTTCTTAGAATTCAGATGCAACTTCCCTTGAATCGAGAGGTTCGACCGAGCTTGCGAGATTCCAAAAACAACCACGAACCATACGGAATCAAACTGGCGAAAAAAGTAACGGATCACGTCGTCAGTGCTAAAAGATGACCAACCGGTATGGGTCAATATCATCTGGCATCCGCCATCGCAGAGAAAGACGCCGCATATGCCGCCGTACTTAGAAGCTTTCAGCTGATCGCCCTTAGATTTTAAAGCATTGTAAACTGGATTCCGGTTGATGACTGTGGCTACAGTGAAACTCGGATACCCTGCAGTAGCGCCCCTCTTGGCAGGATCGTAGGAGATATGG
>PNAR01000386.1 GCA_003169715.1 Acidobacteriaceae bacterium
AGGGGCAGATGGGCAACAGCGAGGTCGGGCACCTGACGATCGGCGCCGGGCGCATCGTGCACATGGACATCACCCGTATCGATGAATTGATCCGCACCGGAGATTTACTGAAATATCCCGTGCTGCTCGACGCGATGAAGCACGCACGCTCGGGCGAGCGCCGTCTGCATCTGTTCGGGCTGGTCTCTGACGGCGGCGTGCACTCGCAGCAAGCTCATCTCTACGCGTTACTGAAGATGGCTAAGGAAAATGGTCTCGACCGCGTTTTCGTGCATGCCTTTATGGACGGGCGCGACACCTTGCCCACCAACGGCGCCGGCTATCTCGAGCAGCTCCAGCAGAAAATGCGCGAGTACAACTGCGGAAAGATCGCCACCGTCAATGGCCGTTACTACGCCATGGATCGCGACCGGCGCTGGGAGCGCATCGCCAAAGCCTACAACGCGATGGTGTTCGCCGACGCCGAAGGCGGCAAGTGCGCCGATCCCGTGCAGGGAATGAAAGACGCCTACAACCAGGGCGTCACTGACGAGTTCGTGATTCCCTTCGTCTGCACTGATGGCCACGGGCAGCCGCTGGCAACCATTCGAGATGAAGATTCCTGCATCTGCTTCAACTTCCGCGCTGACCGGGTTCGCCAGATCACGCGCGCTCTGACTCGCAACAGCGGACTGAACGAAAAAGCCGGCAGCGACCTTCCGGGCGCGGCCGATCTCGATACCACGATTCCGCGCGATCGCGTGCCCAAGAATTTGCATTACGTCTGCATGACTCGCTACGACAAGAATTTCAGCCTGCCGGTAGTGATTCCGCCGGAGTCCATGGCGAACATTCTGGCCAACGTCATGGGTGGCATGAACATGCGCAACCTGCGCGTCGCGGAATCAGAAAAGTATGCCCACGTCACATATTTTTTCAATGGCGGCGTGGAACAGCCGTTCCCCGGCGAAGAGCGCGTAATGGTGCAATCCCCCAAAGTCGCCACTTACGATCTTAAGCCGGAGATGAGCGCCGCTGGCATCGCGGACGCGGTGGTGAAGGCCGTCGAAGATGGCACATTCGATGTCATCATCGTCAATTTTGCCAACGCCGATATGGTCGGACACTCCGGCAAGATCGAGCCCACGATCCGCGCCGTTGAAACCGTTGATGGATGTCTTGATCGCGTCGAGCGAGCCGTCCGCGCGAAGGGCGGAGCAATCCTAATCACCGCCGACCACGGAAACGCCGAGATGCTGATTGATCCGGTGACGGGCGGACCGCATACCGCGCATACAACGAATCCGGTACCGTTCATCGTAATCGCGGAGAACGGCAAGAAGATCACGCTGAAGCCGGACGGTTCCCTGCGCGACATTTCACCAACGATTCTCGGGATGTTAGGCATCCCCCAACCAAAAGACATGACAGGCCACGATCTGCGAGTCGTACAGAAGGCATAAGCCATGCAGAAGGACTCTTAGTAGAAAAAGATTCACGCCCCGCATGGGCTGGTATATTCTCGACGCTCAAACGGATAGGGTGTTGCCGCCAATGATGACCTTGCCTGCTAAGTCTCACCGTCCGGAGGATGCCGAGCTTTCACGGAAGCGCGAAGTACTAGCAGAACTGCAGGCTCGTCTCGCCGAGCTTGAACTTCAGCTTCTCACCTTGCGTCTGGAATTGACAGAGTTCGAGGCGCTCTATAACTCCAAAGTGGGGACGCTGTATGCCGAACTAGATGAAGTGGAAGCCCTGATAGCCGAACGGCTTGCTCGGAACCAGCCACTTGACCCCAACATTGCGGCATCGGCCAGCAATGCCCGAAAACGGGCGGATGAATCGCGTGAAGCTGCCGCCGAAGCATCCCGGACGCTGCCCCTGCCAGTCCCACGCTCACAAGCCCTAAAGGATTTGTATCGCGCAGCCGCAAAGCAACTCCACCCCGACCTATCGCGGGATGACCGCGACCGCGCCCTCCGCGAACATCTAATGACCGAAGCGAATCTGGCCTATGCAGAAGGGGACGAGGCTAGACTTCGGGCGATCCTTGAGGAATATGAGAGCAGTCCAGATACCGTCATAGGCACCGATGTCGGGGCTGAACTCGTCAGGACCATCCGGCGGATCAGCCTTGCCAACGCACATATCAGGAAGATCGAGGCGGAGATCAGCGAGGTCAAGGCATCCGAAATCTACAGATTGAAGACCACTGTCGAAGAAGGCACGCGAAAAGGCGGCGATGTCCTGGGTGATCTCACGCAGAGTCTCACGCGAAAGATTCGCGCTAGGCGCGAGGACCTTCAGAATTTATGAGCTCTAAGATGCCGAGCCAAGAAGAACGAGACGAAATGACATCGCTGGTGACCAGGTCCACGCATGAGCTGAACGCAGGAGCATCATTGGTCGCGCGCGGCCTACGAGATATATCGGAGGGTCTTCGGGCCGACGCTACCAGGTTTGCACGGGATCACGGACTGGAGTTGCTCAATCAGGGCCGGTTCGAGGAGGCGGTCGCGGCCTGTACTGCTGGGTTGGAGACAGACCCAACAGACGAGAGTCTCTGGCAAATAAAAGGAGTGTGCCTCGAGAAGCAAGGCAGGATTTGTGAAGGGCTAGACTGCTTTGACCGAGCTTTGCAGAGTAATTCCGAAAATCCCTACTGCTGGGTTCTCAAGTCTTATCTACTGCGCCGTCTCAACCGCACGGAAGAGCGTCTGGAGTGCTGGCGACGCGTGATCGGGATATCGCCTGACTTCCAAGGCGCATGGAAAGAAATCGGCTACTGTCTTCTCGACTTGGGAAGGTACGCAGAGGCGGTTCGGGCGTGCGATTCTGAATTGAAACTAAACCCTTCGGATGCAGAATGTCTTTCTCGAAAAGATATCGCACTCAGGGAACTCGCACGCAGCCAGCGAGATCCTTCCGAGCGCCTGGAGGCCGCCGACTGGAACCATCCGACACTAATCCTGATGATGGGCGATTGGTGGACAGAGCCTTACTATCACTCCCCACCCTACACCGACATGAAGTGCTTCAATTTTGTGTGCGACGTGCAAAATATCTCAGATTCGGCGCAGCGCCTCGGGAAAGAAATTACAGTGTTTCATCGTGCCAAGGCGACAGGCGAGATGTCTAAGGTGGCCGACGCCCAATTGTTGGAGTCACCTCCAGAATTCACTCTGCCACTGCAACTTCCGCCCAAGTCCAACTGCGACCCGGTGACTCTAGAATTGCTGTGGCCTTTTCCTGCAGAGAAGCTAGACGATGATTGCGTGCGGGAGATGCTTGACGATTCTTACGAGACTCTTGCTTACGATGAGGAGTTTCGAACAGTGATTGAACTCAGGGCGGAATCTACGGCCCAAACCCAGAAAGCCCAAATTGAACCTGCTTATGTTGTTGCTTATGACGACGATAAGGGTTGGTATGTAATGGCAGACGAAGATGTAGGTTGGGAATTTGAGAGGTTTGAAGCCAACGACTCGATAAGACTAAAGCCACCATCGGGGCTTACGTTTTTTGGTCCTTTCTTTTCTAATTACGATCCAGAAGAAGGACCGGTAGGAAGCGGGAAACAACTAGCCGAGGAACTGGCAAAAGAAAAGAGACAGCTTTATCCAAATGGACCGAGTCCGTCAAGTGGAAAGACTGGAGCTTAATTAGAACGTATATTTCGGAAGTTTTCTGATGTATTCACCCCTTTCCAAGACGAAAGGCGAATGTCAAAGGAGGTCGCCGTGATGATTCATACGAGACTCCTGCTTACGACGAAAAGTTTGGAACAGTGACTATGCTTGCTTGGGCGTGAGGACCGAATGGCAACAAAGACCGCCGAAAACTTCAAATGTCCGAAGTGCGGATCGGGAAGAACCAAGCCCTTGTCGATTGCCATCGCTGGAGGAACCCGTCGTCGGAATACGGTCGGCATTTCCAGACGCTCAATGTGGGGTTCGACCAGCACTTACAAGTCGGACTTGATTGCGGGCCTTCCCCAACGTCCCTCGAACGGCGGCGCATATTTTCTCATGTTTCTGGGAGGGTGCGGTTTGTTGCTTGCGCTATTTGTCGCCTCAAACGAGAAAGGTGCAGAAGGGTTTGCCGCGGGTGTTGGTGTAGTCAGTTTACTTTTGTTAGTGGGCGGCATTGGCGCGAAGAAGAGGCCTGACCTCCTGGCTACTGCTCAAGCCAGTTGGGACAAGCGTTGGATGTGTGCCCGTTGCGGTCATCAGTGGGAGACCTGATGCAGAACTAATGTGTGTTCGGCCACCCGCTCCGTCGGCAGCATCGACTCCCACCCTTTCGCAAAGTACGCGAAAGGATAGGGCACCACGATTGGTCTGGTGCTCACGAGATCAAAATCTTCCGAACTGTGAACACTCTCGTTTTAATATCATTCCATGAAGCTTCTGATCCTTCCTTACAATCGCGGCAGTTTTTGGAATGCTCCGCCGCAGTTTTCGGATCGGTTGCAAAAAGAATTTCCGCAGCTTGAAATTGTTCACCTTAGCGACGACGACCAGATCGAAAAACAGATCGCCGATGCCGAAATCGTGGTTACCTGGACTCTTCGTCCCAATCAATTCAGTGCCGCAAAAAAACTTCGCTGGATACACTCTCCCGCGGCTGCGGTCCATCAACTACTCTTCCGCGAACTGATTGCGAGCGACGTAATGCTGACTAATGGCCGCGAGGTTCACGGAGCAACGGTTGCTGAGCTTGTGATTGCGCTGATCTTTGCGATGGCGAAGAAGCTCCCTCTGGCAATGCGATGTCAGGAGCAACGCGTGTGGGGACAGAGTCAAGTTTGGGAATCGCGACCGCAGCCGCGCGAAGTTGCCGGCGCAACACTCGGCCTAATTGGATTAGGGAGCATCGGGACTGAAGTCACAAAGCGCGCATCGGCGCTGGGTATGCGTGTGATTGCGGTTCGCAACAGAGTAGAAGCGGGGAGACCAGACAACGTCGAGCGAGTGTATGCTTCGTCGCAGATTGACTCGATGCTGTCGGAGTCCGATTACGTGGTCATCGCCGCACCGCTGACCTCGTCCACCGCCGGGATGATCAACGCGGGGCGGCTCGCCAGCATGAAGCCGGACGGCTACCTGATCAACGTCAGTCGCGGCCAGTTAGTGGACGAATCCGCGCTCGCCGAAGCCTTGCGCTCGGGAAAAATCGCCGGCGCCGCGTTAGATGTTTTCGAAAAGGAACCGTTGCCGCCCGACTCACCGTTGTGGGATTTGCAAAACTTGCTCATTACTCCTCACATTGCAGGTTTTTCGGGCAAGCTATGGGAGAAGCATTACGCGTTCTTCACAGAGAATCTTCGCCGCTATCTGAGTCACCAGCCGCTGATTGCGACCGTGGACAAAAGTAAAGGATACTGAAGACATCCCGAAGGACTTCAGTCCAAATGATCTCGCGCACACCCGTAAAGTTGTCGGCCGAAGTGCAAATCCGCTCCACGCAAGATCCTTCGCAAGCTCAGGATGACTTCTCAAATTTCAAATTGAGTCATCACCCGATGCGCAGAATCCTGGTTTTTCTGATCGTGGGTCTCGCGTCGGGTCAATGCGCTTCGCCGCAGACTTCGGATCACAGCATGCCTCCGACGTTCTATAAAGATGTTCTGCCAATCTTGCAGCAGAATTGCCAAAGCTGCCATCGTGCCGGAGAAATCGCGCCGTTCCCGTTGGTCACATATCAGCAAGCGCGATTGAGGGCGCAGCAGATTAAGGAGGCAGTGCGCCTGAGAACAATGCCGCCCTGGTTTGCTGATCCATGTTGCGGCCATTTTTCCGATGATCCTTCACTCTCGCTGGAACAGATTGCAACTATCTCATCATGGGCGGATTCGAACGCTCCCGCCGGTGATCCGCGAGACGCTCCCGCTGCGCCGCATTGGGCTTACGGATGGAATATCGCCACTCCAGATGTCGTTTTGAAAATGCCGAAGCCAGTTGCGATTCCGGCGCACGGAGACGTGGAGTACACATACGAAATCGTACCCACCGGTTTCTCGACGGATCGCTGGGTACAAATGTGCGAGGTGCGTCCTTCGAGCCGGGCGCATGTCCATCACGCCGTCGTCTATATTCGGCCTCCGGAATCCAAATGGCTACGCGGCGCCCCGGTTGGCGTTCCGTTCACGGCCTCGACTTTTCGCGACCCGGAACTCATGCACGAAGCGCATGCTACCAACAGCGACATGCTTCTGGTTTACGCGCCGGGTAGCTCGCCGGATAATTGGGCCGAAGGGATGGCAAAATTCATCCCCGCGCACTCCGACCTCGTGTTTCAGATACACTACACGACGAACGGTCATGCTACTCGCGACCAGACCAGGATAGGTTTGGTTTTTGCCAAACATCCTCCCAAACTGCGCGTGCTTACTCTACAGCTGGCCAACGATCACGACACGATCCCGATTCCTGCCGGCGTGGACAACTATCGCGTCGAGGTGCACGGAACTCTTCCCAATGATGCGACCCTGCTCAGCTTTTTCCCGCACATGCACCTTCGCGGAAAGCGTTTCGAATACAATGTCGTTCATTCTGTTGGCCCTCCCGATAAAAAGATCGAAACTCTCCTCAGAGTAAATTACGATTTTTACTGGCAAATGAGCTACCGGTTGACGCGGCCACTCTTCCTGAAAGCTGGAACTGAACTTCAAGCGGTTGCGTGGTATGACAATTCAAGGAACAATCCGCACAATCCCGATCCGACTGCCGCTGTGACCTGGGGAGATCAGACGTATAACGAAATGATGGTTGGATTCTTTGACGTTGCGGTCCCTGCGGATATGGACAAAGCGCATTACTTCATCCGCCAGGACAAGTGATTATGCTGAGGAATTGCATTAGTGAATGTCAATATCTCCTGATCCCGTTGCGATCTGCACCGGGACACCGCCGCCGCGAACTTTTCCACGAAGATCTTTTTTGTTGCTGGATACTTCGGTCGTGATTGGGAAACCTACCGACACCGTCCCTGAACTGGTGTGAGCATCCAGATCGAATGAGGCTTTCGAGGGGAAGCGCAGTTGAACAGTTCCAGAGCCGGTATGAAGGGTCCACGCGCCTGTCGGATCGCCTTCCGCTTTTATGGATCCGCTGCCCGAGCTGGCTTCGAGAGACCCGCGAAGACCGCGCAGATCAAGACTGCCCGATCCAGTACTCGCCCGCACCGATCCCGACGAAGTTTGTTCCAGATGCATATCTCCACTACCCGTACTGCCTTCAAAGCCGCCAGCTATGTCCGTTGCGCGAACCGAGCCGCTTCCTGTTTTCGCGTGCACGTTGCCTTTTACCTGATCAACTTCTATATCACCCGAGCCGGTCCCCGCTCGAACCGAGCTCCCGATGGATGAGATTTTCAGCCGCCCCGAGCCGGACGATGCGTCCAGAGACCCGTGAATGCCTTCAATGTCCTCGTTGCCCGATCCGGTTTGCGCGCGCAATTGCGTTTCTGCGGGTACAACCAATTCGTAACTGATTGACACATTGTGCCGCAATTCGGGGTCCTCAATATGGCCCACGCGAATTTCATTTCCGTTCTGCTGAATCGGCGGATTGTCTTCCAATCGCTTCACTTTTTCGTCGGCATTACCTCCGAACCACTCCGTCACCCTGATTCGCGCAGAAATGCGGACTTCGTCTGAACTCCCCGTTTTTACTTGTATGTTGCCGGACCCGGTCGTGACTTCGAGATTGACGTTACCTGTAACCTTCAATGTGCGCTGAAATGATCCTTCTGACGCAGCCGAGGCCGGGACAGTTCCCAACATCACAACAAAGCACAACGATGCAACCACGCAAGCAACCCCAGGCGGAAGACATGCTGCCAAATTGATTTCTCGCTTTTGCAATTGTTTCCCTCCCGTTTAGCTGCGGATTATCAAACCACCGAACGATGGAGCGACGGGCATCTCGCCCGTCCAGTTAGACGCCTATTGCAGCACCACCTGATCGCCTTCCTTCAATCCGCTGAGCACTTCCGTTTTCGCGCCGTTAGAGATCCCAATATTTACGGCAAGCTTCGTCTTGCCATCCTTCGCTTTTGGTTGCGGAATCTCCACCGAGGCTTTTTTGTCTTTGTCGTACATAATCGCGCCCTCAGGAATTTGCAACACGTTCTTGTGCTCTTCGAGAATGATTTCCGCGTTGGCGGTCATCTCCGCCTTTAACTCTCCCCCTGGATTATTGATCGAGACACGCACCTCGAAAGTTGTGACGTTGTCTTTCTCAACGCCCATCGGGGATATCTTCGTCACGACCCCGTTAAAGGTCTTGTCCTTGAAGCTTTCTACTTTGATCCGCGCCGGCTGGCCCAAATACACCTGGCCAATATCACTCTCGTCAACTTTGCCCTTTACATAAACCTGGCTGGTGTCGCCCAAAGTCATAACCAATGTAGCGGACGAACCCAAAACCAGAATAGAGCTCACCGCATCACCCAATTCAACATCTCGAGATAGCACCACGCCATCCATCGGCGATTCGATATCGGTGTAGCTAAGTTGCTCCTCAAGCTGCTTCAGGTTGGCGCGGCCCTGCGCGATTTGCGCTTCCGACTGAGCGATTTTTGCCTGTAACACAGTGACTTGCGCCTTTGACACATTCTGCTTATTCAGGGCCATCTGGTAATTCCTGTTCGCGTCGTCCAATGCGGAAGTGGAGACGATGCCATCTTTTGCCATTCCCTGTGCGCGCACATATTCGCGTTTCAGCAACGGAACATCAGGACCTTCAGCATCCACTTTGGCTCGTTGCCAATCCGCCTGGGAACTCACCAAATTTGCCTCGTCCGCCTGGAGTGCGGCTCTGAATTGGTCAACTTGAGCTTCAATCTCCGCTTTATCTAATTGGGCAAGAAGCTGGCCTTTCTTTACCTTGTCGCCGGCATCAACGTAGAGCTTCGTAACAATGCCGCTTGCCTTCGATTTCACTTCGACCTTGGTAATAGGCTCGACTTTTCCGGTTGCGACCACGCTCTTCGCAAGGTCTCCTTTCTCGACCTTCGCAAGTTTCGACGGATCAATTTTGGTGCCGCCGCGGTTGAAGGCGTAGAGAGCGCCCGCAAATACCACGATCATCAACACGACGACCGTAATGATGATGATTCGCTTACGCCGCTTCTTCCTGCCATTCGTATTGCCGTTCACATCGCCTCCTGATCTGAAACCCACAATGCGTGCCACACTCGTTCTACGCGGACGAATCCAATTAAGTTCCGAAAAAAACGCCGCCTTGGGAACAAGCCAATCGAAAGTTCTCAAACCGCAAGGTCATTCTTCATTAGACCCAGAGATCCACAAAAAGAAAGCAAGAAAATCCAGATTTGTGACGCGGGCCCGAAGCGGCGAGAACAGTACAAAATCTACCCTGAATAGCTCTAATTCTACAGGTCCGGTGCTCTGGTTGAAAATGGCAGCCGGGCCTGGGAATGCTAAAATTGGCCATTCATGATCGCCTTCGTGCTGCTCCGGGTGTTCCTGGTCATTCTCCTGGTCGCAGCCAACGCTTTCTTTGCCGCCGCCGAATTCGCCTTGGTAAGCGTGCGCGATACCCGCATACAGCAACTCATTGAAGCCCACCGTATTGGCGCCAGAATCGTTCAGAGACTTCACCGTAATCTGGACGAAGTCGTGAATGGCGTCCAACTCGGAATCACGATCGTCAGCCTCACGCTGGGATGGATCGGCGAACCGATCGTAGCCCACATAGTCGAAGCCTCACGGTTCATTCGTGAGGTGCCGCATGCAATGGTCTACGCGCATGGTATTGCCATCGTCGTCGCGTTCAGCATGATCACGTGCATGCACGTAATTCTCGGCGAACTGGTGCCGAAATCGCTGGCCCTTCAACGCTCTGAGCAAGTGGCTCTCGCGGTCGCGGCGCCGATGGAAGTTTTTCTTACGCTAACAAGGCCAGTGCTGTTCTTAATGGGTCGCGCGGCCGGTTCCGTTCTTCGCACCTTTGGTTCGCCCAGAGTTCAGCAAGGGCCCATCCATTCCCCTGATGAGCTTAAGCTGATTGTGACCGCGAGCCGCCAGTTCGGACAAATCCCGCCTTTCCAGGAAGAAATGATTCATCAGGCCCTCGAACTCGATAGCATTACCGTCCGCGAGGTGATGGTACCTCGACCCGACATTTTTTCACTCCCGGGCAACTTGACTCTCGACGAAGCCCTGAAGCGCGTCGTCGAGGAGCAACACTCGCGGATCCCGGTGTACGACCCGCAAAGTGGGCCGGAACATATTATCGGCGTACTTTACTCGAAGGATTTGATGCGATGGACTCGCTTGCGCCTCGCCGACAATTCTCCTCAGCCGGTCGCGACGCGCATTTCCAATATGAAAATCAGTCAAATTATGCACGACGTTTTGGTCGTGCCGGAGACCAAGGTCCTGACCGAGCTTCTTGGAGAATTCCGGCAACGAAAGCGGCATCTGGCTGTAGTCGTTGACGAATTTGGCTCGACCGCCGGTGTGATAACGGTGGAAGATATCCTTGAGCAATTAGTCGGCGAAATCGAGGATGAGTTCGATATCACTGAGCCGCGGCTTGCGCCGGGCGCTACCTCGATGACTCTGGAGGGCTCGGTCAACATTCGCGACCTGGAGTCGCAATATCACCTTGTGTTGCCGCGCGATGAAGGTTTCGAAACCCTCGCCGGCTTCATGCTGGCGCAACTGCAGAAGATTCCCGAGGTGGGCGACAGCTT
>PNAR01000347.1 GCA_003169715.1 Acidobacteriaceae bacterium
CCGTCAACTTGCCACTGGTGGAAACTGAGGCGCTGATAAACCAACCATCACCAGTTGTTCCGGAACCGGATGACGGGTTGGCGCAGCCATACTGGCTTATAGAAAACGGGGGATCAATAAAGCCCAATGGATGGGACGTGTTGTGTCCGTCAGTGACGCCGCTGATATTGTAAGTTTCCTCGTGCTTATTGTTACAAGTAGCGGTCGAAATGTTGTAATTCAATCTCTCCGCGATTGAGGATTGAAGACTGAAGTAAGGCGACGGGACATAGGTTATGTCGGACTGGACCCTTGGACCTGAAAAGCGTCCTCCATGGACAGGAACAACGGAAAGGCCAAGTTCCGCGCATTGGAGGAACGCAACGGAACCTCGACATGCGCATTTAAATAGGCCAGATTTATCGTGACCAGGCCGTCGGCGTCGTACGTGCCGAAGGCCGGTATTCCGGTGGGCACTTGAGCCATGCTAATTCCGATTTCAAACCATAGGATGACAAAGCACTGTAATACCAGATACATGGATCGAATCATTGATTTATCTCCGACGAAAGGCCTCGTTTTCTGAGCATTTTCAAAAAGCGGTTACCAGGACACACTGCGACCACACGGTGATTGAAGTGAGGGTGAGAATGTTTTAGTTTCTCTGTCGGAGAAGAGCAACGGTACTTTCGTCGGGAGTTGTGGGACTGTTAAGAACGGTCAAAATGTGTCTTTGGTTTGTTACGAATTCAGAACAACTGAGATGACAGCATTATTTCAGGCTTGCTTTGTGGTACAGGTCGGATCGACCTCGCGGTTAGCGCTAGGCGACTCCCTTGCGGTGTAGCAGTTGCCCAACTCGAGTAGCTATCCTCCTAACGGCTTGCCCCTCCTCAGATGAGTCCTTACACTCAGGCCGATCTCGGGCCACGGTTCGCGTGGCTTCCGATACAATTTGAAATTCTATGGACTATCTTCTTAAGACTGAGCCTTCGACATATTCTTTCGCGGACTTGCAACGAGACAAAAGTACGGTATGGGATGGAGTGACGAATCCTGTCGCTTTGAAAAATCTGCGCGGGATGAAGGCTGGCGACCGGCTGATGATTTATCACACGGGAGATGAAAAGAGCGCGGTGGGGACGGCGTCGGTGGTTTCGGTGGATGTGGCGGATCCAAAAAATCCGCAGGTGAAGATCGAGGTGGGCGATGCGATCGGCAAGCCGGTGACATTGGCGGAGATGAAATCCGATAAGCTGTTTGCGGATTCTCCACTGGCGCGGCAGGGAAGACTGAGCGTTGTGCCGTTGACGAAAGAGCAGTGGAAGTTTCTGGCGGGCTGAGGCGTGGCGTCGGAGTTGCCGGCGCAATGGGAAATTGCCGTGGCTCGGCTGGGCAGGTGAGGACATCCTTCGACAAGCTCAGGACAAGCTCTTCCCCTACGTGAGCGGAGCGTTTTATGGAAGCAGCTTGCCTTGAGCGACGCGCATACTTATAATCCGCACACTGGAAAAATCGAATATGCGTTCTGAACGATATATGCGGGCGCAGAATCTAAGATGCTCGGGCAGAAGCCGCTTTTCCGGAGTTCGAAGTTAGAATTCGATTTCCAAGAACGCGATTTTCAAGAACCCAAGGAGCCATTCGAATGAAGACGAGTCTAGTGGTAGTTGTGCTTGCAATCGCGGCATGCGGGGCCGGTGGGCAAACGACACCACAGGGGCAGGCAGGGGCGGCGGGACAGCAGGCGGGGGCAGCTCCGTCGGCAACCGCGTCCTCAGCCCCCGTCATTAAAGATCCCGCAGAATATAACGCGTACATGGGAGCCGCGCAGCAGACGGATCCGAACGCGAAAGTTAGCGGCTTTGAAGCTTTCCTGGTGCAGTATCCCAACAGCGTCATGAAGCAGGATGTGCTGGAAGCGCTGATGGGACTCTATGAGCAGACGAACAATCAGGCAAAGATGATGGATGCCGCGAACCGGGTGATTCAGGCGAATCCTAACAATGTGCGGGCGTTGCTGGTGCTGGCGTATAGCAACAAGGCAGCGAATAACTTTCCGGAGGCGCGGAAGAATGCCGAGGCGGGTTTACAGGCGCTTCCGAATATGACAAAGCCGGATGGCGTGTCCGATGCGGATTTTGCCAAACAGAAAGCGCAACTGGGACAGTTGTTGGACGGTATTGCCGGATTTGCGGCGCTACAGACGAAGGACAATGCCGCTGCGGAAAAAGATCTGCGCGCCTCGGTCGAAGCGAATCCGAACAATCTTCAGGATGTTTATCCGTTGGCGCTGGCGTATTTGACGGCGACTCCTCCGGACAATGTGAATGGACTCTTCTATATTGCGCGAGCCGCGAACCTTGCGGCAGGAACACCCAACGCGGCCCAGGTCGAGGCCTACGGAAAAGGGGTGTACACGAAGTATCACGGGACGGACCAGGGTTGGAGCGATTTAATGGCGACCACAAAGACGGCGTCCACGCCTCCGGCGGGTTTCACTGTTGCGCAATACGTGCCGCCCACACCAGCCCAACAGGCCCACGATCTGGTGAAGGACAAAACTCCAGACGATATTAAGAAGATGAGTTTCGCGGACTGGGAACTGGTGCTTTCCGCGGGCGAACAAGCAGATGCGGATAAAGTCTGGAACGTGATCAAGGGGTTGCCGTTGCAGATGGAGGGATGGGTGATTAAGGCGACTTCGACGGAAGTTGACATTGCGGCCTCTCAGGATGACAACGATGCCAAGCGGGCTGATATCACGCTGAATATGACGGGACCGATTCCCGACAGATTAATGCCGAAAGAGGGTGCGACTTTTGATTTCGAGGGGACGCCATCATCCTATGTGCCGAGTCCCTTCGTGATGACGATGGATAAAGGGAAGCTGTTGAAGGCTGCTGCGCCGGCGACGAGGAAGAAGCCTCCCGTGCATCGTCATCCGACGCACTAATTCTGATTCAGGCTGGGCCTACCGCGAGAATCGCGAAACGACGGCGGCTCGCGGGGATGACTGGTGGCGGGGAGAAGCCAGATCGAAATCCGCTTCCGCCGTTTTTCCACGAATTCGCATTTCCTGGAGACTGGCGGACTGCGCCATAGTCGTCATTTGTAACTCCACGATCCGGCGAGCTAACCGGACTCTGGCGCGAAGTTCTTCCGCCACAAAAGGTTTGGTGACGTAATCGTCGGCGCCCGCGTAAAGTCCGGCAACGATATCGGCGGGACTATTCCTGGCGGTCAAAAGAATGAGGTATGTGTTTGCGGTTCGCGTGCACGCCCGGGCCTCGCGGCAGATTTGCGGACCAGAAAGTCCTGGCATTACCCAGTCCACAATGGCGATCAGTGGCCACTCATTTAGTTGAAGCAGGTCCCACGCCTCTGTACCGTTTTCGGCGACAATAATTTCAAACTCTGAAGATAAGAGTTGGCGCAGGATCCTGCGAAAGAAGGCATCGTCCTCGGCAATGAGAAGTTTCACGGGCCGGTCCTTGTCATTGTCGTTGTCATTCCCGCGTCCATTGGGAAGGGTCGCGTTTCAATGGAGATGGGGAGGGCTGAAGGGCTTGGCATTCGTTCATAGGAGCAAGCTTTCAATGGAACGCGCGTTCCAGGCATTTACCAGTGACTATCGCCAAAGCGGAGCGCGGACTTTAGTCGCTCATCTCGTTAGGTTCTATTTTCGGATTGGTATGCCCAGATCGGGAATGGTTTGAAGGCGACTAGGCTGAAATCGAATGCCCCTTTCGGATCGGATTGGTATGCCCAGATCGGGAATGGTTTGAAGGCGACTAGGCTGAAATCGAATGCCCCTTTCGGA
>PNAR01000176.1:0-1329 GCA_003169715.1 Acidobacteriaceae bacterium
CTCTTATCCAATCAACTCATTCGAAGATTCCGCTAAGACCCGCCGTTGCGAAGGAAGAATGGAATTGCGGAATTGCGGGCGATACCACTCTCCATTTGTGTTCAGAGCCGATTTCCACTGCTCTTCGCTTTTGAAGACTACGACCGATCCGCCGGTCGTCTCGATATAGAGAGTCGCGCTCATGGGGGCGATGCTGTGATCTACAATTGCTCTTCCATCCTTCGTTCGTAGTGAACCACATCAATCGCGAGAATCTCAATATGTGGATACGACTTAAAAGGATACTCATGAAAAGACATTCAGTCGCCGCAGTCGTTACCGCGATGACCCTGATTACAGCGCTTTCACTAGCGGCACAAACCTCGTCCCATACGCTGGAAGACGGTTTCAAGAATCCTCCGGATTCCGCAAAGCCGCGTATCTGGTGGCATTGGATGAATGGCAACGTGACCAAAGAAGGCATCACGGCCGATACGGAATGGATGAAACGAGTTGGTATCGCGGGAATGCAGATGTTCGATGGCAATCTCGGCACGCCGCAGTTTGTCGGCAAACGACTGGTCTGGATGACGCCGGAATGGAAGGACGCATTTCGACACGCCGCATCCGAGGCTGATCGGCTGGGGCTGGAGATGGCGATGGCCGCGTCTGGCGGCTGGAGCGAGACCGCGGGACCGTGGGTCAAGCCGGAAGAGGCAATGAAAAAGATCGTGTGGAGCGAAACTTACGTCGAGGGTCCGGAAAAGTTTTTTGGCAAGCTGGCGCATCCTCCCTCGGTGAATGGGAGATTTCAAAATATTCCCGCAGCGCCTGATTTGGGTTTCCCCGAAGAAAAGAATCTGCCTGGCGCCAAGCCTCAACCTCCGGCGCCACCTGCTTCGCCTGATCCAACCTTCTATGCCGACACAAAAGTGATTGCTTATCGCATTCCCGATGGCGAGGTCAGGATGGCCGATCTGCATCCCAAGATCACTTCTAGTAGCAGCAGTCTCGACACCCAGTATCTTATAGACCGCGATGTGAGCAAAAATGTCTCATTGCCATATGCTGAAGATGGTAAGCCGGCTTGGATTGAGTTCGAGTTTGAGCAGCCGTTTCGCGCCGAGGCATTTACCATCGCGGCGGGCAGCGGCAGCACGTTTGGCGGACCCTCGATCCCGAATGGCACAGTGCAGGCCAGTCAGGATGGAACGAACTGGAACACTCTGCTTGATCTCCCCGGCCCCGGACATGCGTTCTCCGGATTTCCGGTGCGCACCTATTCATTCCCCGAGGTCACGGCCAAATATTATCGGGTGCTGTTTTTCCCCGGCCCTCCGAGTCAGTCTG
>PNAR01000176.1:1397-8187 GCA_003169715.1 Acidobacteriaceae bacterium
CCCACGCCTTCAACAGCCGCCGGCGAAGTTGCAAGTCTTTCGAACGTCATTGACCTGACTTCTAAAATGCAGCCAGACGGCGCGCTGAACTGGACCGTCCCCGCAGGCAAGTGGGCCATCCTTCGCATGGGTTATTCGCTCACCGGAGAAAAGAATCATCCGGCAAGCCCGGAGGCGACAGGATATGAAGTTGACAAGCTGAGCGCGAAGCATGTTAACGACTACGTAAAAACTTACGTGGACATGATCTCGGGCGCGTTGGGTCCTTATTTCGCCAAGAGTTTCCGGTATTTTGTGATGGATAGTTGGGAAGCCAGCGATCAAAATTGGACGGAAGACATGATTGCGGAATTTCAAAAGCGTCGTGGATACGATCCCACACCTTACTTGCCCGTTCTAACTGGCCGGGTAATTGAGAGCGCCGACGTGAGCGACCGCTTTCTTTGGGACTTCCGCCGCACCATCGCCGATCTGCTCGCCGAGAACCATTACGGCGTGGCGACAAAATATTTCAACGAACATGGTGTGGGCTTATATGCCGAGGCTATGGGTGCGGGTTTGCCGACCGTCGGAGACGGACTCGAAAACAAAGGCCGCGTTGATATCCCGATGGGCGAGTTCTGGACGCCGCTTCCGGGCCAGAGCGACACGCCCGAACATCCAGCCGATATCCGCGAGGCAGCCTCAGCCGCGCATATTTATGGCAAACGCATAGCCGGAGCTGAGTCCTTCACTACCATGCCATTTGTTCCCATGTGGGGCGAATCGCCTTTTTATCTAAAACCGCTCGCCGATCATGCCTTCGCCATCGGCATCAATCGCATCATTTTTCATGAAGGCGCGGAACAGCCATTCACCGATGACCGGCATAAGCCCGGAATGACGCTGGGGTTCTTCGGTCAAAACTATACCCGCAACATAACCTGGGCGGAACAAGGCGCGGCTTGGAATTCATACCTGGCGCGCTGTTCGTATTTGTTGCAGCAGGGGCTTTTTGTAGGCGATCTAGCTTACTTTTATGGCGAAGGCGCTCCAGTGACCGTTCCTTTCTGGAAGGAAGTTCGTCCCGCACCTCCCGCAGGTTACGGATACGACTACGTTGACACTGAAGTCTTGTTGACGCGCATGTCGGTAAAAGACGGCCGTATCGTACTGTCAGACGGCATGAGCTATCGTGCGTTAGTTTTACCGGCGGATGTTGACAGGTTAACGCTTCCTGTCGTGCAAAGGCTTCGCGATCTCGTCAACGACGGCGCGATATTGATTGCGCCAAGACTCGGCAATTCGCCGAGCGCGAGTGGTTATCCCGGCGCTGATCAGGAGATCCGCTTTATCGCGAATGAAGTCTGGGGACCAATCGACGGCAAGAGCGTCACTGAACACGCCTACGGCAAAGGCAAAGTCTATTGGGGAAAGCCGGTCGAGGAAATTCTCGCTGCGGCAAATACTCCTCCTGATTTCGAATACACCCGTCCCGAATTCGATACCACTCTGGTGTGGATTCACCGCCGGTCCGCCGATGCGGATATTTATTTCGTCGCCAATCAGAAAAACAGATTTGAAGAAGTGGAAGCCGGATTCCGGGTAACCGGAAAAGAAGCTGAACTGTGGCATCCCGACAGCGGCGAAGTAGAGCCGGCGGAATACGAAATCGAAAACGGACGGACGATCGTACCGTTGCATTTGGATCCAGATGGGTCGGTCTTCGTAGTATTTCGTCATCCCACATCCGAGTTGTCGCGAAGACTGCCCCACGTAAAGATCACGGAATTGGCTAAGCTGCAAGGGCCTTGGATGGTAGCGTTTCCCCCGAACTGGGGCGCCCCGCCGCGGATTCAGCTGGAGAACTTAACTTCGTGGACCGATTCCTCGAACCCAGGTGTGAAGTATTTTTCCGGCACCGCGACCTATCATAAGGATATGCAGATACCGCCGGATTGGATTCGTCCCGGCGCAAAACTTGTGCTGGATCTAGGTGACGTGAAAGAAATCGCAGAAATTTCACTCAATGGCAAGTCGGTGCAAAAGATCTTATGGAAGCCCCCGTTTCAAGCCGACCTCACAGCGTTCGTCAGGCCAGGGTTGAATCATCTGGAAATAAAAGTCACAAACTTATGGCCCAATCGAGTTATTGGCGACCAGCAGCCCGGCGTGGCACAAACCTACACGTTCACAGATTACCGTCCTTACAAAGCAAGCTCCCCGCTTTTCGAGTCGGGCATGCTGGGCCCGGTGAAATTAACCAGCGTTAGCGCACAGTGAACTGCCGCAACAGTGCCACTTTTCGCGGAGAGTTGTGCACGAATTACCTTGTCACGCCAGCCTGATAGTGACCACAGACGTTTATATGCAGGCGATCAGTCCACAGAAGCGCGAGGCCCTGAGCAGGCTAGCTTGTGAAAATGGTCATGAAAAAGACTGCTTCGGCTTAACTGGACCAAATTGGACCATGAAGCAAACCGTTGATTCCGCAAAAGTGCTGTATTTTGTTGGCGTCCCCGACGGGATTTNNGGCCAGGCTAGACGACGGGGACTGATAAGTGAAAAGGAATGTTTTCCGCTAGGCTACTGTCATTGATCGTAGCAGTGGCTATTAGCAGTGTCAAAACAGTATTGTCGCCGGTAGTGGCTTAACTTCAAATTTCTGTTTTAATCTGAGGCGTCTTCCTGGCATTGCGAGGGATCTATTCCTTCGCTGCCTAAAAATCACTCTGATTGCCAGCGTGAAAATCATTCTGAGCCGATTCTAAAATCTTGCCGGCTTCCGGCATAGACGAAAGCGAGCGCCTGTCCCTACACTGTGACTGGTGAAGCTCACTACTAACGCGCCTCGACCGTCTCTGGAAAATCAAAGGTTTCAGGTGATTGTGATTGGCGGCGGAATCAACGGAGTAGCAATCGCGCGAGAGTGCGCGCGGACTGGTCGCCACACTCTTCTGGTCGAGCAGGATGATTTTGGATCCGGTACGACCAGCCGCTCGACCCGAATCATCCATGGCGGACTGCGTTATCTAGAGCATGGCGAACTGGGGCTCGTAAGAGACTCGTTGCGAGAGCGAAAAAAACTGTTACGCCATTATCCCCACCTGGTTCATCCGTTGCGATTTTTGCTGGCGCTCGATGAAAACAGCCGGCGAAATGCCCTCAAAATACGGACTGGATTGTGGCTTTATCGAATGATGGCGGGAGGAAGGCATGGAACCAGCGGTGACAAGGAAGATGCGGAAAAAGTCGAACGCTCACTGGATCAGGGACGGCGATGGTCACTCTTCAGCTATCAGGATGCGCAATGTGAGTTCCCTGAACGCCTGGTTGCAGAATGGCTCGTTGAAGCGGTTGAGAGTGGAGTGATCGCGCGAAATCACACTCAGGTACTCGCTGTTGATGTGAGGCAAGGCCGCGCCAAGGGCATATTCATAAGAGACCGTCTAAGCGGAAAAGAGGAGCGAGTAGAAGGCTCATGGGTCATCAATGCTACGGGACCGTGGGCGGATCGCATCTGCCAGCGGTCGAGCATCAGAACTCAACGACCGATGCTGGGCGGAGTTCGCGGCTCGCATATCGTGCTACCACGATTTGCCGGAGTGCCGGACTCCGCCGTGTATTCGGAAGCTGTGGATGGACGACCGATTTTCGTGATTCCATGGAACCAGCAAATTCTTGTTGGCACTACGGAGGCGGAAGACCGTGGAGATCCGGGCAAGGTCCAGCCTTCCCTGGAAGAAATTGACTATTTGCTGCAATCATTCGCGACGCTGTTTCCGCAGGCAAACTTTTCGGGGACAGACATTCGATATGCGTTTGCCGGCATACGCCCCTTGCCATATGCTCCGAATGCGCGACTATCAGGGGTAACCCGCAAACATTATTTACACGATCATAAAGCGGACGGTGCAGCGGGAATGATTTCCGCGATCGGCGGAAAACTAACCACTGCGGCGCAACTGGCGCGCGAGTGCGCGGCGAAGATTGGGGCTTCCATGCAGAAAAGTCCCCGAATAAACGGCGATCGTGCTGAAGGACTGTCGGCGGCTTCCGATCTAATTCAATCGCCCCTGGGGATGATTGCGTCTGATGTGGACCCCGTTCTCGATTCCTTTGTCGCCGACATTGCGAATGCGGGCGGCATCAGCGAGAGTTCCGCGTCGGGGATTGTGGAGTGGCATGGCAAGCGCTCTGGGGCGATTGCCCGAATGGCGCTAAGCAGCGCGGATTTGCGGGCCCCGTTATGTCCGCATACAGAACATATCGTGGCCGAGGCAGTGGACGCTTTTGCCAATGAATGTGCAATGACCCTAGGGGACATTCTTCTGCGGCGCGTTCCGGTGGCTTTAGGCGCGTGCTGGTCGCCGGAGTGCACACGAGAAGCAGCGGCAGTGCTTAAGCCGGTCATGGGATGGAGCAATCAGCAAGCTGCCGACGAGATCGAAGCATTCGAAGCGGAGCGGGAAGGATTTCTGCGGAAGCCGTCGTAAGCTCAGCAGCTCCCGCGCTGGGGAAAGAAAACAACGAATACTGATTTCCCGCCGTGCTTCCCGTGAGCAGGATGCGGTCTTCGTAGCTGTCTGCCTTAGCGAGCAATCTGCCATTGAGATAAACCAGGTCGCTCCAGTCGTTCCGGTTAGAGCTATGGTGCTGGGAATGAGACTGGCCGTTGGCACCGGTTTCGGTTAGGTGGTCTTGGGTTTGGATTCGGGATTACGATCTCGAGGCAAAAATTCGGGGCACGTCCCGTCTGGTCCCTGGTTTCCGTACACCTCTCATCTAGGATCAGGGACAGCCAGCTTGTTGTCGGCCGACACCCACCTCCGCAAGACATAACTTCCAACATACGTGCAAACAAACACTGTGAGACCACCCGGTATTTGAAAGGAGAGCTCCTGAGGTTCACTTGAGCTACGGAAGCTGACGAAAAACACTTGCGAGTGAATCAAGAACAGCACAGTTGCAATGATTGGATAGGACCAGGGCCGCAAGTCTCTCCATATTACCCGACAGACTGCTGTGGTAAATAGGTACCCTGTGCTGAAGGCAAAGAGTCCTATCCATGTTATTGAGAACAACAGTTCCCTACCGATGCCGCGCGTTTTGTCGTAACCAGCGAACAACAAGCATCCTAGTCCAATGAAGAACACCGCGAACAGCGTCTCAAGCAACCAGACTGTCAGCCGTTTTCCGATCAGCATAGATCCGCCTCTCTTCTAGTTGCACGGCATTCGCCGGAGAAGCGATGGGGGCCGCGTCTGGAGGTTGCGCATGTTCCGAAGCAAGCAGCTACATCTGCAAGACCAACGGTTGCTGAAAGGATTGCGCATAACTTACGGCTGTGACCGAGCGACACTGAACTCTCCTTAGTTTAACGGCATTGAGCGTACTGAGCTGGGCAACCGCCCGACACTAAAGCCGCTTTTTGTCTCATGCGTTTGATGAGCGCGTTTCCGATCGCTTCGCGATCACTTTCATTAGAGAAGTCAATCTTGCGGCCGAGGTCCTTCCGCACTCCGTCGAGAACCGTGTTGAAGTCTTTGTCACCGGCATTATCGGAGAAAAATCTTGTGAGACCGTTAGAGTTGAGTGCGCCATTGATTTCGCTTATGGCCTTAGCATATGCCGCAGGATTCGACTGTTTGAGGCTGTCAAGCTGGCCTTGCACCGCGCTTTGCTCGTTATGAACCAGTTGCTTATCAAGCCCAGGCCCATTCAAAGTTCCCGGGATCAAATGTGCCTCTCCCTCATTAACCGCCTCGAGTTTCAGCCCCATTCCCTCTAGGAATGTCGCTGTCTGTTGTGACACAGCGGGCCTGCTTCCTATGCTCCAGGCATCAACGTCAGCAAGAGCCTGCGAAACTGCCGACGCAGCCGCGAAGAACCGAGTCTGCGATTCGATCCCTGAATATCCGTCGATTTTTCCATATTCGCGTGCTCGCTGGCAGAAACCGCTGTCACTATTGCCGAGTAAGGCGGAGCATGCGTGACCATCCGTGTCCACATTGCTGAGCGGATTGTTCAAAACGTAGCTATATAGGTTTAGCGACTGTGGATCGTCCAGCTTTGAGTACGGAACCGGCTCAATCTTTGCGCTCCAATCAGGCGACATAAAACGCCCCATGTTTGAAGCGTGGTACCTTGCTCCGAAGTTATCCAGGCCGGACTCACTATCCCGTTCTTTGCCGGTGAACTTGAAGTGGTTCACCGTGATTTGCGGATTGTATTCGTATCCGAATGGAAGGTATGTTGCCTGCCAAACGGGATATCCGTTCACGCTCGACATGATCCGCGACGAACCTAAGTGGTCTCCGTGGTAGAACGTCGTGGTCGTATCCGGAGACAGCACCGAGTTGCTGACGTGGTTGATGCTCGCTGTGCCCGTCGAATTGCCCGAGTGACTCAGCGCAATACTGGTCTCGCGATTGTAAAGCGGACGCACGCTGCCATCGAGTGACAACATGGAAATGTCGGTGCAGTAGATGCTCCAGGGATTTGCCGTCGTCGAAATTTCCTGCACCAGATAAATCTGACTGATCGTCTTGCCTGCGTACGAACTTAGATCGAAGCGGCGATAGTGCCAACTGCCTGAGGTTCCGTCGTTGTTGATTTGCTGGCAATCCTGATCGTTTACGTTCCAGTTGGTGTTGGTGCCGTCGGTGAAGGCAACCTGAATGCCTCCATGCGACCCGCTCGTTTGATACTGCCGCAAGAACAGCTTATCGCCCGACCGCATGACGTATCCGGCGTATCCTCCGGCACTGGGGAAAGCAAACAACGAATACTGATTTCCCGCCGTGCTTCC
>PNAR01000151.1 GCA_003169715.1 Acidobacteriaceae bacterium
GATCATTTCCGCACGACGACGCATAGCTGAAGGATTAAGTCTTTGCATCCGTACAATCATCCGTAGAATCCAACCACGCTATGAAAGCCATCCAGGTAAAACAACCAGGCGGTGTCGAAGCCCTCGATCTGACCGGGATACCCATTCCCGAACCCAAGGGAAGCGAAGTCGTCGTAAAGATTGCGGCGTCGGGCGTGAACTTCATTGACATCTATCAGCGCGAGGGCCGTTATAAACTCCCGCTGCCTTTCGTGGCTGGGCAGGAAGGCAGCGGCACGGTCACTGCTGTCGGCTCCCAGGTTTCTGGAATTAAAGTTGGCGACCGCGTTGCTTGGGCGGGAATTCAAGGTTCGTACGCGGAATATCTTGCGGCACCCGCAGACCGACTCGTCCTTGTCCCCGCCGGAGTGGACGACCGAACTGCCGCGGCAGCAATGCTACAAGGCATGACCGCGCATTATCTCTCGCACGATACTTATCCGCTGAAGCGCGGCGAGACCGCACTGATTCATGCCGCTGCTGGAGGCGTTGGTCTGCTGCTGGTGCAGATGGCTCACAATATCGGCGCACGAGTCATCGGTACAGTTTCCACTGAAGAAAAAGCCGCGCTGGCTCGGGACGCTGGAGCGGACGAGGTAATTCTGTATACGCAAACTGACTTCGAAACCGAAACCAAGAAATTAACTGGCGGAAAGGGCGTGGACGTTGTTTATGACAGCGTAGGCAAAACTACTTTTGAGAAGGGATTGAACGTCCTGCGCCCCCGCGGATACATGGTGCTTTTCGGCGGTTCGAGCGGCGCGGTACCGCCATTCGATCTGATTCAACTATCGCAAAAAGGATCGCTGTACATAACTCGGCCGACGTTGTTTCATTACATCATCACGACCGACGATTTGAGGAAGCGAGCCAGCGCAGTGTTTGACATGATTGCTGCCGGAAAACTAAGGCTGCGCGTTGCACATACTTATCCGTTGGCCGAAGCAGCGCAGGCACATCTTGATCTCGAAGCCCGCAAGACCACAGGAAAGCTATTGCTACTGCCGTGATGGTGCCAGGCGCTTTCCTGTTACTTCATTTCGTCCTTGGCGCCAGCCGGAATTTCCGTAAGTTCTCGAATCTTGTCGAGCTTATCCGCGATCGCATATTTCAGCTCATCAACCCCATTACCGGTTACTGCGGAAATAGGGTAGAAATCCATCTTTTTTGTCTTGACGTATTTTTTCAGCTTGGCCAGCTTTTCCCCGTTGGCGGCGTCGATTTTCGATGCCACCAAAATTGTCGGCTTCTCGTCCAGCTTTCCGCCGAAACTTTGCAGTTCTTTCGTGATTACTTCGACGTCTTTCACGGGATCAGATCGTCCGCTGTCGTCCGACACATCCACCAGGTGAACAAGCAGCCTCGTACGCTCGATGTGACGCAAGAATTGCGTCCCCAATCCAGCCCCTAAATGTGCGCCTTCAATAAGACCGGGGATGTCCGCGACGACAAAACTCCTCTCGCCGGGAATTTCTCCCATTGCGACCACGCCTAAATTCGGTTGCAGCGTTGTGAATGGATAATCTGCAATCTTCGGACGCGCCGCCGAAATTCGCGAGATCAAAGTAGATTTACCGGCATTTGGATACCCAACCAATCCCACATCGGCGAGCAGTTTCAGCTCAAGCCTGAAAACACGGTCTTCGCCGGGCCGGCCGTCTTCACGCTCACGCGGGGCCTGATGCGTGGAAGTTGCGAATCGCGCGTTGCCGCGGCCGCCACGACCTCCGCAAGCGACCACGATTCGTTCATCCGGGCGTTCAAAATCGTGGATTTTTTCGCCAGTGTCAGCATCGTACAAAATCGTTCCCACGGGAACTTGAAGGACTATTCCCTCGCCTTCGCGGCCTTTTTTGTTCGAACCCTCGCCGTGCCGTCCGCGTTGCGCTTTGTATTCGGGATTGAAGCGGAAATGCACCAGCGTGTTATGGCGCTCGCTCGATTCCATAACAATGTCGCCGCCGTTGCCGCCATCTCCGCCCGACGGGCCTCCACGCGGAACAAACTTCTCCCGCCGAAAGGCGAGGCATCCGTTACCGCCGTCTCCAGCCTTCACTCGAATTGTCGCTTCATCAATAAACATAAACGATCAATGGAGAGACGGGCGTCCCCGCCCGTCCGGCGAGAACGAAGCCAAACTAAACCCCATTTGGCCGATTGTGAATCAGGGACAGAAATTCCGTTCTGGTCTCGTGTTCGTTGCGGAAGCATCCCAACATAGAAGACGTGACCGCCGCGGAATGTTGTTTTTCCACCCCGCGCATCATCATGCAGAGATGCCGGGCTTCAATCACCACGCCGACTCCCTGCGGCTCAATTGCCTTTTGAATGGTCTCGGCAATCTGCGTCGTAAGGCGTTCCTGAATTTGCAATCGCCGCGAAAAGATTTCAATCAGCCGCGGAATTTTACTGAGACCAATCACTTTCCCATTGGGGATATAGGCGACGTGTACTTTGCCAAAAAATGGCAGCATGTGATGTTCGCAGAGGCTGAACATCTCGACATCCTTGACGATCACCATCTCGT
>PNAR01000464.1 GCA_003169715.1 Acidobacteriaceae bacterium
GGCGGCTGTCCCTACGTGATTCTTGCCATGACATCATCCTGCTCTGCGCGCCTCTCTAGCTTTCCGTTGGTTCGGATGCACGAACCACGCAATCGCAATGCTGATCACATACAGGCCCAGCATGGGTGCGGCCAAAATGCACATGTTTAGAATATCGCTGGTTGGGGTGATGACTCCGGCGATTACAAAAATCGCCAGTACTGCATAACGGATATTGCGCCACATCCACCCGGCGCTCACTACTCCCATCAGAGCCAGGAAAAAAATCAGGATGGGCATTTCGAAAATCAGCCCGAGCCCGAGAATTACGGTGAGAAATAAATTCGTGTACTCGCCGATAGTAATCATCGGCTGGAATTGCTTTCCGAAGCCGATCAGAAAATCCAAAGCGAAGGGATATACCAGCTTATAACCGAAGAATCCGCCGCCGATAAACAGGGCGATGGTCGAGAACATGAACGGGAAAACATACTGCTTCTCATTGCGATAAAGCCCCGGAGATATGAACATCCACACTTGATAAAGCACCACCGGAGACGCCACAAACACACCGGCAACCAGCGCAATCTTCAAGTACAGATTGAAGGGCTCCGTGGGATTCAGATAAACCAGTTTGTCGGATAGTCCGTTTTTATGCAGGGCATCCATGATCGGCCGCTGCATGATTCCGAAAATCCTTTCGTGATAACCCCAGCAGGCACCCATGCCAACGCCAATTGCAATGATCGAATAGAAAAGCCGCTTGCGGAGTTCCTCAAGGTGCTGAAGGAAGCTCATGGCCGGCATGGTTTCTTCGCTCTCGGACCCGGAAGTTGGACGGGAGGAAAACCGGGAGGTGATCTCAGACATCGGGGCCCTGGGTTGCAGAATTCAGCTCGAACTTGGACTCGGCGCTGCCCTCGGGAACCGGTTCTGTCGCCGGAACAGGAGGCAACTCCGGTTGCGGCGTCATCGGAAACGCGGCGACGGAACCCTCGGGTGGCCTGTATGGGGGCAGGATTTGCCTATGATTATTTTCGGTATCTATTTGCGATATCTCGGATTCGATTTGCGACTTGAATTCGTTCGATGCGCGCTTGAATTCGTTTAGCATTTTTCCGATTTGCCGCCCGATTTCCGGCAGCTTCTTTGGCCCGAAAATCAACAGGGCCAAAAGGAAAAGGAAAATGGTCTCGGAAAAGCTCACTCATTCATCATACTTGGTAAAGCGAAGCGGCGGCAATCACCTCAGCATTCAGCACTCAGCAGTCTTGAGATTAAGGCAGGCCATTAGCGCGACGAGTGACAGCACGGGCTATCGGGGCTAAACAATGGGCAGTGCTGAGTGCTGAGTGCTGGCTCCTCGCATCAATCTCGCCCGTGGCAGCATCTTAGCTAGATACGGGGCATAGCATTTCTGGTTACCTTCGACGCTGCGATCGTCTAAAGTCCGGGGAAATCACATGTTATACTTCGGTAATTGCTAGCTTAGGAGGCGTTTATTCGTCCCTCCTCAAGGAAAATCTAAGATGGCCCGTAGTTCTCAGCGCTCTCTCTTCTTGGTTGTCATCGTTATCTTAACTTGCGGCTTTCTGGGGATGCTGTTTGGGCAGAAGATTACGCCTGATGTGGCATCGGATTCGGATAGCGATATCCGCCAAAGCTTGCATCAGTTTACCGACGTGTACAGCGTGGTCGAGCAGAACTACGCTGAACCGGTAGATTCAGACAAGGCCATTTACAACGGCGCCATCCCCGGCATGTTGCATGTCCTCGATCCTCACTCGAACTTCTTTGATCCCAAGTCGTACGCTCTTTTGCGCGAAGACCAGCGCGGCAAATATTACGGCGTGGGCATGACGGTCGGCCCGCGCAACAATAAGGTCATCGTGATTGCTCCATTTGTGGGCACGCCGGCCTACCGGGCGGGAATCCGTCCAGGGGATATCATTATTGCGGTTGACGGAAAGCCTACCGACAACATGACCACGAGTGACGTAGCCGATCTTCTGAAGGGACCGAAAGGCACAACGGTTCACATTACGATTCTTCGCGAGGGCGCCGACAAACCTCTGGAATTTGCCGTGGTTCGCGACGAGATCCCCCGGTACAGCGTTGATCTGCATTTCATGATCAAGCCGGGAATTGGCTACATGCACGTCAGCGGATTCAATGAGACCACCGAAAAAGAAGTCGAGGACGCGCTTGATCAGATGGGCGACCTAAAAGGACTGATTCTTGATCTTCGACAGAATCCCGGCGGTCTTCTCAACGAGGGTGTTGGCGTGGCCGACAAATTCCTCCGCAAGGGTCAACTGATTGTTTCGCATCATGGCCGGTCTTCCCCGGAAAAACGGTATGTCGCCACGCATGGAAATGGCGGCAAGGAATATCCCTTAGTCGTGCTGGTAAATCGCGGCACTGCCTCCGCGGCTGAGATCGTTTCTGGAGCCATTCAAGATCACGATCGCGGACTCATTGCCGGGGAAACTACTTTTGGCAAGGGCCTGGTACAGACGGTTTTCCCGCTCGCTGAAAACACGGGACTCGCGCTCACCACGGCGAAGTACTACACGCCGAGCGGCCGTTTGATTCAGCGCGATTATACGAACGTTTCCCTTTACGACTATTACTTTGATCGCGATACCGACACCAACAATGCCAATCGCGAAGTGAAATTGACCGACAGCGGCAGAACGGTGTACGGCGGCGGCGGCATCACGCCGGATGTGCCCATTCCGCAGGTTAAGAGCAATCATTTCCAGGATACGCTGCTTCAACACTACGCATTTTTCAACTTCGCCAAACACTATGTGGTAACGCATCATCCAACGAAGAGCTTTGAGGTTGATGATGCCACTATGCAGGAGTTCCATAAATTCCTCGATGAAGAGAAAGTCCCTTACACCGAAGCTGAACTGGTGCAGAACAACGATTGGATTCGCTCCAGCATCAAGAGCGAAATTTTCGTTGATGCCTTTGGGGAAGAAGAAGGTCTGAAGGTGCGGGCGGAGAACGATCCTGAAATCATTAAAGGATTGGAATTGCTTCCGCAGGCAAAGCAGCTTGCCGAAAACGCCAGAAAGATTATTGCAGAGCGCAGCACCGGGGCATTGAACCGCTAGTTTGAGTTCGCAATTTCCGAGAAGGCCCGAAGCGATTCGGGCCTTTCGTTTTGCTCCATGATCGCAGCGATGGAGAGACGAGCGTCCCTGCCCGTCCGCGATGCCCTTGTTAAGATATGATGCGTGACGGGCGAGGACGCCCGTCTCTCCATCGTGCGCCGAGTGGCTTTCGATTGCTAAGTGCTGAATGCTGAGTGCCAACATACTGTGGATCGTCCCTGCTGTCATTTCCACAATCGCCGGATACACCGACTGGCGCTCCCGCCGTATTCCGAACTGGCTGACGATACCCGCTCTTTTGGTGGGCATCGCTTTGAACACGTTGGTGCGGGGATGGGCTGGCACTAAAGATTCCCTGCTGGGGGCTGGTCTGGGACTCGCTCTGCTGCTACCCTTCGTTATTATCCGGGCTCTGGGCGCCGGGGATTGGAAGCTGGTTGGCGCTTTGGGGGCGTTTCTCGGGCCACGTCAACTGATTCTGGTTCTGATAGTGACAATCCTGGTCAATGGCGTTATGGCTGTTTCCATGATTGTATGGAAGAAGCGAGTAAAGCAGACGGCGCGCAACTTTCTACACATGCTGGCAGCGTTCGCGACGTTTCAATTGCCTGGGCGGGACTTAACTCTGGATAATCCCGATGCGGTCAAAGTACCTTTTGGAATTGCGGTGGCCATTGCAATGATTCTTTATACTGTGAGCAAGTTTTGGGTGCGGGGCTAACGAGATTTCATTGCGGAGGAAAATGATGTTTTGCCGGGACAAGAAGTCAAGTCGGAAAAAGGAACGCGGTGTCACCTTGTTAGTGACCGTCGTCTCTATGATCCCGTTGCTCGGGATGGCAGCCCTTGCCATCGATATAGTAACTCTCTACACAGCCTCCGGAGAGGCGCAAAAAGCGGCAGATGCCGGCGCTTTGGCCGGCGCCAAGGCTTTCGTGACTTCCGGTTTTACATCTGGCCAGCTCGGAGACCCTTCTTCTGGCGGAAACCAGACCTTTGTTTGCAATGGAAGCACTGGTTTCTCAGATTTGCAGGCACAAGCTGCTGCTCAACAAAATCTTATTGCAGGAGCGCCACCGACTACCATCACTACCTCTTGCAACTTCACATCGCCAGAGGATCCCTCGATTAGCGTTACTGTGACGAAAAGCGGCCTCCCCACTTTCTTTGCCCGAATCTGGGGAAGGGGGGCGAGCACGGCAAACGCCACGGGCACGGCAGAGGCATATAACCCATCAGGTTCGACGACGGTTCCAATCCAACTTCAATCCGTCAAGCCCTGGTTGATCCCAAACTGTGACCCGAGCGTTGCGCCAACGCCTTCTGGCTGTACTCCATACTTCTTCATTTCGAGCTCGAACCATTCGCTACCCAATCCCCTGCCGGGTCCGTACATTGGGACGTTTCATACCTTCAGGCAACCAAATCCAAACAACACGCCAGTCGTGGGCGACTATTATGCTCTTGACCTGTCTCAAAGCACTTTAAGCTGTCCTTCGACATTGGCCACACCGGCAGGTTCTTGCAGCAACGTAAACCTTGATGCCTACCAGGAAAATATAGGATGCGCGAATACCGCAACTTTGAGTTGCGGGGACACGGTAACAGTTGACCCTAACACGGGTAAGGTAGCTATGAAAAACGAGACCACGCAGGGCATCCAGTGTCTGATACATACTGCGAGCACGAACCATGGGAACCCCAAGTGGCTCTGTACCACAGATGCCGACCCCGATTGCTTCGTAGGCGGCCCTCCGGCTTTGGTCACCATCAATGGCGGAGCCTCGAACCCCAATCCGGCAATGCGGGTGGCGAATATTAGCCGCAGCGACTCGGTTGTAACCGTACCTGTTTTTGACTTCCTGAGTGGGGCCGATAATCCTTGTCCATCCGCGGGATCGTGCGGGACCGCGACTGTCATCGGATTTCTCCAACTTGGCATTCAATCCGTTTCTCTGCCCCCTAGCCCTAACGGTGCGATAGGGGCGGTCATTCTGAACGCCTCGGGATGTGATCCCGCCAGCGCCAGCTCGGGCAACCCCGCCGTATCCGGCGACGGGGCTTCCCCGGTTCCCGTGCGACTCATTCAGTAGCATTTTTGATCAACATGATTTTCTTGAAGTTTTGTCGTCATCGAGGATTGAGGTTGTTTTGGGGAACCGACGCTTCTCAGATCGTTGAGTTGGCAATTACCTTGCCGTTGCTGTTGGTTGTGGTAGTGGGATTAACTGACTTCAGTGGCGCTTTCAATCTTAAATTCAGGTTGAGCAACGCGGCGCGAGAGGCAGCACGGTTTGCCGCGAACCAAAGCACTGCGGACCTTTCAAATGCGACTCCCGCCTCAATCGTTGCCGTGCGGGATGTGGTGGACAGTTATCTTGTCGCCCTTCACATCAATGACTGCGGCCTTTCCACGCAATCGGCTTCCAAGGTCGGTCTGGTTTGGACCTATACCGCTAACACTGGCTGTGCTGGACCACTCACCCTCACAGTTAACCGAGGCGATACGTTCACCGTCGCCGGCGGAACGCCAGCGATAGTGGAGGCAACTCGTGTGAACATCAGATATCCGTATCAGTGGCGTTTTAGCAGCGTGATCCGGGTACTCATTCCTAGCGCTACTTATTCGGCACTGACGCAGGTTACCGAGGACGCGGTTGTTCAGAATCTAAATTGAATGCAGATGTCATCGAGAATAACAATTCGAAGGTTGCATGATGACTCTGGACAGGAATTGGTTGAAGCGGCGATAGTGTTGCCGATTGTATTTCTGATTCTTTTTGGAATTTTCTGGTTCGGCAGGGCATTTAATATAATCGGAACTTTAGAGCGAGCGGCCCGAGCCGGTCTTCAGAGTGGGACACATTCGACGTGTGCTTCGTGCGGCGCCGGCAATACCCCGCCAACAAATCTGGCTATCGTGACCAGCATCAATAACGTTCTCCTAGCGGACCATCTACGAACAGGCAATATTACTGCTTATTCACCGCCCTATGCGTGTTTGTCCCCATCAACGGTTTGCACTACGCTGTCAAATAACGCGCAGGTATGCACTGGTGTGCCGCTGACTTGCGGAGGTGTGTCGTGCCAATCCCCGCCTGTCGCCTGTGGCGCCAATCCAGCGTTGGGAACTCGAATCAGTTTCGCATACCAATTCGACGCACCTCTGCCATTTATCAATTTGAATGCGTTTACGATTCCGGCCTCGGCACAGAGCGAACCGGAACAATGACATTCAAGATCGCCCTCCCATTTTAAGGCCGTTCTCGAACATCGCGCTTGAGAGCAGGTCAGCCGTGAATCGCTATTTCGATTGCGTCCTACCGCACCTGAACTATACTTATCCTGCTCTCGCGATCTTCCCTTCCTTCCTTCCCCACACCTAATTTTTGAACAAGTGCTGCATTGTGTGTGCAAAATCAGGTGGTGCTGGCTGTAGCGACACAATATATGGTGTTTTACTACTTGACCCAGGCATAATTTCACCGTTAGAGTAGGTGCAATCCATGCCTCTTCCGAGCACCCGAAACGCGAGTGATCCGAAGAAATGAAGAGGGGAATCAGATCGGTAAACAGTATGGTTCCGTCCTCTTCTGATGAAGCAGTGACATCGCGCCCCAGCCAGCGCGGTATTTGTGTGGCGCGGACACTCTTG
>PNAR01000104.1 GCA_003169715.1 Acidobacteriaceae bacterium
GAATGCCTGATGCAGAAAGTTCGGAAAGCGATTGACAGCGGACTACCTCCGGAGGTGCAAGAGAGGAGCGTGGTAATCAGTGGGGATAGGAAGGTTCTCTGAAGCGAAACTTAAGAACTCGGATCAAAAAACTTTTTCGGCGGCATAATTTATCGTCGGTTTCCTCAGTGACTCTTTGTGTCCTCCGTGGTGCCCGGTTTTAACGATCGGATCAGTTTCGCCATCTCGGGTAACTTACTCAGGATCGCCGAGTATTTCAGCCACAGCTTGTGATCCACGGCGGGTGCGCCGCTCACAATCGCGCCAGCCGCTATGTCATTGGCTACTCCGCTCTGCGGAGTAACGATAGCGCCGTCGCCAATCTTGCAGTGTCCAACCACCCCAACCTGACCGGTGAGGATCACGTTATTCCCAACCTCGGTGGATCCGGCGAGACCCACCTGCGACGCTAATAGGGAATGCTCGCCAATGTGACTGCCATGTCCAACTTGGACCAGGTTATCTATTTTCGTGCCGCTGCCAATTCTGGTCTCACTGACGCTGGCCCGGTCAATACATGAGTTGGCTTGTATTTCAACGTCGTCCCCGATAAGCGCTGGCATCGGTTGGAGAATCTTGTGCCAGCGTCCAGTGTCATCTTTCGCGAACCCAAAACCATCCGCGCCCACGATGGCGCCGTTTTGTAGCATGACGTTGTTACCCAATCGGCAGCTCTCGCGCACAACTGCGTGCGCATGCGCGAAAAAGTTGTCCCCAATTGTGACCTTGCGATAAATCACCACATGCGCCAGCAAAACAGCGTTGTTGCCGATCTCGACGTTCTCGCTGATTACCACGTAAGGGCCGACATGCGCGTTCTTGCCAACCTTCGCAGATGCATCAATCACTGCCGTGGGATGAATACCAGAAACGTAAGCCGGGGGCTGATGGAAGAGCGCAATGGCGTGCGCGAAGGCAAGATAAGGATTCTTGCTGCGCAACATCGCCGTGGACAAAGCGGGAAAGTCCTCAGTCACGATTACCGCCGAGGCTCTGGTACTGCGGGCCGCCGAAGCGTACTTGGGATTGGAGACAAAAGTGATTTGTCCATGCGCGGCATTCTCGATTCCAGCCACACCAGTAATTGCAATATCGGGAGAGCCGTTTTCAATGCGTGCGCCGAGGGCATTAGCAATTTGTAAAAGTTTCATAGTCAGTCTCACGGAGGGGAGTCAACAGGCGATTGTAACGGAGGAACCCAGAGACAGCCGGGCCTGCGAAAAAGTATCCGGGAAATATGATGTCCAGTTGGACATTACTCACCGGCTACGTAACAATAGCCTTTCTCATTTCACTTGGGGGATCCTATCGAGTGGCCCAACCCGCGCCCTTAAAAGTCACGCCCGTAAGAGTCGCGCCCGTTAAGGTTAAGATCAGCGCTCTCGGCACCTATGTTCCACCCCGCCTTTTGACCAATGCCGATCTCGCAAAGATGGTCGAAACTTCCGATGAATGGATCATGCAGCGAATAGGAATTCGCGAGCGCCATGTTGTGGACAAAGGGGTCGCCACTAGCGATCTGGCGGTTGAAGCGGCAAAGAAGGCGCTCGCCGAACGCGGCCTGACGGCGACGGACATGGAAGCTATCATCGTTGGCACGGTTACGCCTGACATGTTGTTTCCATCCACGGCTTGTTTGGTACAAAACAAGCTGGGCGCGACGGGAGTCTGGGGATTCGATCTGTCAGCGGCGTGCTCAGCCTTTGTATATGCGCTGCAAACGGGGGCACAGTTTGTTGCCACCGGCGCGCACAAAAAAGTTATGGTCATTGGCGCGGACGTAATGTCTTCAATCATTGACTACACCGACCGCTCCACTTGCGTAATCTTTGGAGACGGCGCGGGCGCGGTTATCCTCGAACCGGCCGGCCAGGATGAGGATTTCGGCCTGATTGACTTCATTCACGAGATAGACGGCGCGGGAGGCTGCTCGCTCTATATGCCTGGGGGCGGCAGTTTGCATCCTTCGACCCATGAAACCGTGGACAAGAAAATGCACTTCGTGCACCAGGACGGAGGAGCGGTTTTCAAATTTGCCATTCGCAAGATGACCGAAGTCTGCGAAAGAATTTTGCAGCGCAATGGATTCACCGTATCTGATCTCAATCTTTTTATTCCTCACCAGGCGAATAAGAGGATTATCACGGCCACGGCTGACCGGCTTGGTTTGAAGCCCGAAAACATTGTGATCAACATTGACCGATATGGAAACACCACGGCCGGAACCATTCCGCTCGCGATGGATACCGCCCGGCAGGAAGGCCGCCTGAAGAAGGGCGACCTCGTGCTACTCGCGTCTGTGGGCGCGGGATTCACCGTTGGAGCAACGCTGTTGCGCTGGGCTTATTAAGGTAGCTAAATTCCGCTTGTAGAATGGCTGGCGTTCATGGACTGGCGGCCTGCGTCCGTAGTTAACTATCTGTTTAATTCGGAAGCAGGGGCCACACATCGCTACATTCCCCGTTGGATTTTTCTTCGCTCTCTCGGGATCATTTATTTCTCCGCGTTCTTCTCCCTCGTCTTTCAAATTCGCGGCCTCATCGGCCCCAATGGAATCCTGCCCGCGGCTGAGTACTTGCATGCTGTAGCGGCGCAGCTTGGGACCGCCCGGTTCTGGTTTGCGCCGACTCTCTTGTGGTTCTCCAGCGGCTCGCACATGTTGATGGCATTGTGCTGGGTGGGAATGTTGGCGTCGCTGTTGATCGTTGTGAATGTTTGGCCTCGAATCGCTTTAGCGATCTGTTTCGTGTGCTTTCTTTCTTTCGTGAGTGCCGCTGGAGATTTTTCCGGATACCAATCCGACGGCATGTTGCTGGAAGCCGGATTCATCTCGCTATTCCTGGTGCCTTCCGGATTTCGCCCGGGATGGGGCGAGGCATCGCCTTCGTCGCGGGCGAGTTGGTTTCTTTTGCAGTGGGAATGGTTCCGAATTTATTTCGAGTCCGGGGTCGCGAAGATTGCCAGCGGCGATCCCGAATGGCGGCACTTCACCGCTATGGACGAGTACTACCAGAATGGCCCGCTACCTACGTGGATCGGATGGTACGTGCAGCATCTGCCGCATTGGTTTCATGCGGGCAGCGTGTACGCCACGCTCGCGCTGGAACTTGGGCTGATCTGGATGTTGTTTCTGCCGCGCCGCCTTCGCATTATTCTCTTCTTCATCGTGACGCCCTGGGAGATTGGCGTGATTCTTACCGCCAATTACGCATTCCTGAATTACTTGGTGCTCGCCCTGGGATTCCTGTTACTCGATGACAAGTTTTGTGCGCACTTTGTTCGAGCGCGTTGGACATCGAATATTTTGCCACGCACGGCTTTTACTGCCAATTCCGTGGCCGCTTCGGAAGTGACGAACCGACGGAATCCAGACACAAATTCGCCGCTCACTGCGCTTAGACTTTCCGTAACCGCGGTCATGCTGAGCTGGATTTTCTACGCGACTACGGCTCAATTAATATGGATGTTCCTTCCAAGAGCGCCGCTTCCAGTTTCGCCCGTTACTGCGCTGGAGCCGTTTCGGATTGCCAATCGCTACGGCCTTTTCGCTGTCATGACGCGCGGACGATACGAAATTGAATTCCAGGGATCCATGGACGGACAGAATTGGACGGCCTATCCGTTTCGCTACAAGCCGCAGGATGTCCGCAAGCCACCAGGAATTTATGCGCCATATCAACCACGTTTCGATTGGAATTTATGGTTCGCATCTCTAGGCTCATGGCGCGAATATCCGCTGGTCACTAGTACGGAGGAGCGGTTGTTGGCGAACGATCCGGATGTGCTTGCCTTGTTCGCCGGCAATCCTTTTGCGAAACAGCCGCCAAAACAGGTGCGAGCCGTGTTATGGCAATACTGGTTCACGACGATGGCTGAGAAGCGTTCCAATGGCACATGGTGGCGTCGTCAATTTCTGGGACTCTACGCTCCCACCCTGGGACACGACGCAAGCGGTAAGATCGAAGTCGAGGATTGGCCGCAGGCAAGTGCTCCGCAGCCTTAGTGGCTGTGATGGAGAGACGGGCGTACCCGCCCCGTCAGGCCTGCACTCCATTTCGCATAACGGAAAGGTTGAAGGAAATATGGGCCGACGGGCGTGTGTAATCGGCAGCGGGCCTAACGGTTTGGCAGCCGCTATCGTCCTCGCTCAAAAAGGTGTCGAGGTGAATGTGTTCGAGGCCGAGACTATTCCCGGCGGTGCCGCCCGCACCATGGAATTAACCCTTCCTGGTTTCCTGCATGACTTCGGATCGGCCGTGCATCCCATGGCGATAGGCTCACCGTTCT
>PNAR01000039.1 GCA_003169715.1 Acidobacteriaceae bacterium
GGAGAATTCATTGCGTTTTCAACGATGTTTTTGCTGGGATACATCTCCTGTCCGCCCACCATCGGGTCTTTCTGAGCCAGCGCAAAAGTCGCCATGAGCGTGATGACGGACAGCAATAAGCCGTTCATTTTCTTTGTCATTAAAGTGATCCTCCAAGTTTCAATCGCCTTCATGACAAGTACGTTGATGGGATACTTTTTGGATTGCACGAATATTGGTGCGCAAAACTCCGGGACGGGTATAATCTTGCGCTGGCCGCTGCCTGCCAGAAAATGGTGCACGTCTGAAAGCGAGGAAATAAAGATGACTTGGAAATCAAAATTAATCTTGGGAATACTCACTGCGTTGGCAATGCTCGCATTGACGTTCGCGCTTCCAAAGGGAAGTGCGCTGCAAAATGCGCAACTGGTCCAATTCCCGCTCACGGTTGGAGTGTGGGCGATCTTCGTGTTGCTTTTTGTAAAGCTGAAATAGACGGGCGCTAAGGCGGCTCTAGGCAGGAAATCTCAATTCGCCAGGTATCGCGACTCTGTGGCTGCCGCAGCTACTATGCAGACGAATTACTGATTCGGAATTAAGGATTGCCGGTTTCTTTTGTTTCGGTAGTTTCCTCGGGAATTAACTGATAGCTCACAAAGGCCACTTTCAGGCTGTCGGGGGACCATGATGGAACATTGATGGTGCCCTGCCCGCCAAACAGCTTCGCCAATACCGTGATTTTCTTGTCGCTCATATTTTTGTCTTCGAGCGACATCAGGCGCAGCATCACATCTTTGCCTTCGGGATGCCCGGTGACTGTCTTGTCATAAGTCAAAAAGACCATCCATTTTCCATCGGGCGAGATGTGTGGAAACCAATTGTTGTAGTCGTCGGAAAACACTTGTTCCTGCGCGCTGCCATCGGGGCGCATGCGCCAGATTTGCATGAGCCCGGTGCGTTCGGAATTGAAATAAATGTACTTCCCGTCGGGCGAATATTCGGGGCCGCCGTCAAGGCCTTTGGCGGTGGTCAGGCGGTTTTCTTCTCCTCTTTCGGGAGGGATGCTATAAATATCGAACTCCCCATTGCGCTGCCCCACGAAAGCGAGGGTCTTCCCGTCCGGCGACCATCCGTGCCAGTACGACGGGGAATTTTGGGTGACGCGACGCGGAGTGCCTCCCTCGAATGGCACGATATAGACAAGCGATTGATGATCTCCCTGGGAATTATCGCTGAGGGCGATCCACTTTGAGTCGGGCGAAATGCCATGATCGTTATTGCACCGGTTGGCAAAATCAGTGTTAATAGTCTGCGGAGTTCCACCCGTCACCGGCAAACGCTGAAGGTGGCCGTCGCTGTTGAAGATGAATGATGTCCCGTCACGAGTCCAATTGGGCGCTTCGAAACGCCCGGGCGCGATGTGAATGACTTGACGATCACGGGATGAAACCGCCACTGTTTCCAATGTGCTGTACAGCTTTGGCTGGCTCATGCCGGCGGGAGGAGATAAAGTCTCGATCTTTACATTCGAAAAGAGGGCCTTTTCGACTACGTCTTTGTCGTGAGAGCACAGGCCGATTCCCACGTAGAAGTCGCCTTTCAACGGAATTGGGAGCCAGCCACCGGCCATCTGTGGATCGCCAGTATCTTTCGCCAGCGACATATAAACGTAATCGCCACGCTTCACGATGCGAATCCGCTTCGGAGCGGAAATATTCGATTGAATTTCTTGAGTGATCGCACCGGTAGACTCGCGATATTGAAGCGCGGTCATGCCAACGCCATGCAGCGCAACGTCGGCGTAGACGGAATCGGGATCGAGGTTTTGCCGAAGCATGACGACTGCCTTGCGATGGGGGTTTCCTCCTTGTCCTACGAACGAAATGTCGGCGCTCAGCGCCACGTCGCCGGAAACTTTCTTCCAAACAAACTGGAATGCGTCCGACTTGAACCACATGTTCTCGCCGCTGGCGGTCAAGGTATAGGTACCTGTTTTTAAGTCGTATTCGGCGCCGCCTGGGTGCAGAACCGTGCCAATGTCTGCGTGGCTTCCGAACTGGCCGATTGATCCGGGTGGTTGAGCGGATATCGGTGACGCGGCGATACAAATAAATGCGGCCAAGCATGCCAGGGCAGTAAACCAAATCATTGGTTTTTTATTCATGAGAAGAAATATCTCCATGGCGTCGCAAAAGACGCTTTGGCGGCGTTCTCGCGCTGACACTGTAACACAGCGAGCTCGTTCCAGAATTTTAGTTGCTTTGTCTGACGAAACTCACATTGAAACAATAATTTATCGGCTCGTTAATTTGTCGGACCAAAGAGATGGTATTCAGTTAATATTCCCGCATGAAAAAATTGTTATTGGTCACGGTCACGATTTTCTGCGCCTGCGCTTTTACCGGCACGCTGCAAGCCCAGGAAGATACTCTGGCTGCAACTCCTCCAATGGGCTGGAACAGCTGGAATAAATTCGGCTGCAACGTCAGCGAGGATCTGGTCCGGCAGATGGCCGACGCGATGGTCTCCAGCGGAATGAAAGACGCCGGTTTTCAATATGTCATTATTGACGACTGCTGGCAAACCGGCCGCGATAAGGACGGCAACATCATTGCTGATTCGCAGAAATTCCCGTCAGGAATCAGAGCTTTGGCAGATTACGTTCATGGCAAGGGTCTGAAGTTCGGAATCTATTCTGACGCAGGCACAAAAACCTGCGCGGGCAGGCCGGGGGGTCGAGGATACGAGTTTCAGGACGCACGCCAGTATGCGGCCTGGGGCGTGGACTATCTGAAATACGACTGGTG
>PNAR01000338.1 GCA_003169715.1 Acidobacteriaceae bacterium
GTATCGAAAGGCATCACACACACCGCTGGGCCAAACATCTCATTTTGCGCGATCCACATGTCTGGCTTTACGTCGGCAAAGATGGTTGGCGAAGCGATATTGCCTTCAACCTTTCCCAGGAGAGCGACTCGCGCTCCTCCGTCAATTCCCTGCTGAACTTGCCTGGAAAACGTTTCAGCCTGACGCTGATTGATCAATGGACCAAGATCAGTCTTCGGATCGCGGGGATCGCCAGCCTTGAGCTTGGAAACCTGCTCCACGAATTTCTCCAGGAATTTTCCGTAAATACTTCGCTGCACCAGTATCCGGTTGGTGCACATGCAAACTTGTCCCTGATGCGCGAATCGGCTAAAGACGGCGGCATTGATTGCCGTCTGTAGATCGGCGTCCTCAAGTACGATAAAAGCGCTGTTGCCGCCGAGTTCGAGAATGCACTTCTTCAACGATCTTCCGGCAACTCCTCCAATGTAGCGGCCAACGGCTTCCGACCCGGTAAAGGAAATAATTCGTGGAACAGGGTGTTCTACAAAGGCATCACCAATTTCACCGATATCAGCCACGATGACGTTCAGCAATCCCTTGGGTATTCCAACTTCTTCAAATATCTTTGCGATGAGCGTGCCGCCGGTGATGGGAGTGTCGTCATGCGGCTTCAGCACCACTCCGTTCCCGCACGCCAAAGCCGGCGCCACCGAACGAATGCTCAAATTGAATGGGAAGTTGAAGGGACTGATGACTCCCACCACGCCGGCCGGAATCCGGTAGAGACGGTTTTCCTTGCCGTCCACCGTCGAAGGAAGAATTTCCCCGGTCACTCGGAGAGGGTAGGTCGAAGCTTCTTTGATGAAACTCTTTACCGTCATTATTTCAATGAAAGCTTTAAGGTGTGTTCCCCCCAATTCCTCAATAATGATGTCGGTAATATCGGCTTCGTTTTCTTCAATCCACGTTATGGCCTTTTCCAGAATTGTCCGCTTCTCGAATGGATTGACGTCTGCCCAAACCTTCTGAGCGGCAGCCGCCGAATGATAAGCCTCATCCAGATCAGCGAGACTAGCTAGCTTGAAATCGGCGATTGAGTTCCCGGTGTAGGGATTAGTGTCAGTGAGCACCTTTTTGCTCAAACCGTCGCGCCATACTCCTCCAATGTACTGCTGGTTCAGCTTCGCGAACTTGTTCATTTGGGAAGCCCCTGAATTCCTGTTTAATCCCAGAGCGCTAACAGCCTACCATCAGATTGAAATCAGCAATAGACACGATTTTCGAGCCACGACTGCCGCGAGTTCAGCCGAATGGCCGCCTAAACTCAATTCCATGATTGCCGATAGTCATGGTTGAGCTGTGTCACCTCGTCAAAGAGTGCGAGAAGGTGCTGTGTAACGTCTCGCAACGACTAGGCGGATGGCAATGAACAACTTAAGAGAGTCTGGGAGGACAGGCTGAAGGTGGACATGCAGAGCTTCCGAACAATATCGCGTCCGACGATGTTAGCTGGATCCTTGGCCGCGCTGATTTACGAAACACTCAACCATTTCGTGTTCCCGCATCTTACCGGATGGCAAATCCATCTCACAACAATATCTGCGATAGCAATGGCATCAGCACTGCCCGCGCTCTATCTGGCCCGCCGCTACGCCAAGTTTGAAACTCAACGAGCACCAATAGTACCGGCAATCCCGGCGCAGAGCCGTGTAAACGACCTCAATGAAAATACCTTGCCTCAGGACGCGAATCTTCTGGATGCGCTCATTCGCACCAGCCCTGTGGCCATTGCCGTTGCCGATAAGAATCACAAAATCACATTGATAAATCCGGCCTTCAGCAGAATCTTTGGATACACGCCGGAAGACTGCGCCGGTCGAGGCGTGCGTGAACTGATCGTTCCTGCGGAAGGCGAAGCCAGCTTTCAAGAGAACGCTGATGTCGTGCTCGGCGGCAACATCGTGCGGGGAACGATGACCAGGAAAACAAAAAACGGGATCTTGGTCTATGTGGAATCCTACGCGGTGCCGGTGTTTGCGTCGGGTGAACAGTGTGGGATAGTCGCCGTCTATCAGGATGTAACGCTGCGAGTTTTGGCAGAGAACGCTTTGCGGCAAAGTGAAGAGGTTTTCCGGATGTTGAGCGCCACCGCCCTTGTGGGAATTTTCCGAACTGACCCGTTGGGAACGCCTGTCTACGTGAATGACAGGCTCACGGAAATCACGGGCATTACGGCGGAGCAATCGCTTGGCAATCGATGGAGCCAGTCTATTCATCCCGAAGACCGCGCCCGAACCCTCGAACGCTGGGGTAAGGCCGTGCAAACAGGCGAAGACCTCGTGGACGAGCATCGAGTTGTGAAACCTGATGGTGAAATTGTCTGGGTGGCGATACGCGCCCGTTGGGCTCGTGAGTCAGATGGAAAGCTGCAAAGCTTCGTGGGCGTGATCGAGGACGTCACCGCGATCCGGGATGCGCACGAAAAAATGCGCCAGGCGAAAGAAGCCGCCGAAGCAGCCAGCCAGACAAAGAGCGAGTTCCTCGCGAACATGAGTCATGAAATTCGCACACCACTGAACGGCGTGGTCGGGATGACCGACCTCGCGCTTGAAACCGAACTTACGCAAGAGCAGCGTGAATATCTGGATACCGTAAAACTGTCGGCAGACGCTTTGCTCACTGTGATCAACGACATTCTCGACTTCTCCAAGATCGAGGCTGGGAAAATTGATCTCGAGACTCTGGACTTCGGAATACGCGATGGTCTGGAGGCCACCCTGAAAACGCTGGCCGTGCGCTCCGACGAAAAAGGTCTGGAATTGCTATGCGAAATAGCCCCAGAGGTGCCGGAAGTAGTTTGCGGCGATTTCAGCCGTTTGCGCCAGATCGTCGTCAACCTCTTGGGCAACGCAATCAAATTTACAGACGAAGGAGAAGTCGCGCTCAAAGTGGACATCGAAAGCCGAACCGGCACCAGTTGCGTCCTGCATTTTGTGGTATCGGACACAGGAATTGGGATCCCGCCAGAGAAGCAGCTATCCATTTTTGAGGCATTCTCCCAGGCGGACAATTCGACGACGCGTAAGTACGGTGGAACGGGCCTTGGATTAAGCATCTCCATGCGTCTTGTTGCCATGATGGGTGGAAAAATCTGGGTGGAAAGCGAGATCGGAAGAGGTAGCCAGTTTCATTTCACAGTGCGAATGGGGGTAGCAGAATCAAAGCCTATCGAGGTAGGCAGTATCGCTCCCCCAGAAATCCTTCGCGGAGTCAAGACTTTGATCGTGGATGATAATCCTACCAATCGCCGCATCCTGGAAGGAATGCTCAAGCGATGGGAAATGAAATCCACGTCCGTGGAAGGCGGGGTGGCTGCCCTGTCGCAGCTTTGCGAGGCGCAGAACAACGGCGTGCCCTATGCGCTAATCGTAACCGACATGCACATGCCTGAAATGGATGGTTTCACGCTAATCGAGCGCATCCGGCAACAGCCAGAATTGTCCGCGGCGATTGTCATGATGCTGACTTCGGCTGGTCATCGCGGAGACGCGGCGCGTTGCCAGGAACTAGGAATATCGGCCTATTTACTGAAACCTATCCGTCAGTCCGAATTGCGAGAGGCCATGGCTCGCGTTCTTGGCGCTCCCGAAAAATCGGGTGCAATCCCGCTCGTTACACGTTACTCCCTGGGAGACACGCGTGATCCTTCCACCATCCTGCGTGTGCTGCTGGCCGAGGATAATGCCGTCAATCAGCGACTCGCGAGCAGGTTGCTCGAAAAGAGAGGACACAGAGTTCAGGTCGTCGCTAACGGTCGCGAAGCGCTGGACGTACTCGAGAAGGAAACCTTCGATTTGGTTTTCATGGACGTACAGATGCCTGAGATGGACGGCCTCGAAGCCACGACCGCAATTCGAAAGAAAGAACAAGGCAGTGGCGAGCGACAGCCGATAATAGCCTTGACAGCCCATGCCATGAAAGGCGACCGCGAGAGATGTGTCGCCGCCGGAATGGACGGATACCTCTCAAAGCCCATACGCGCACAGGAACTTGATGAAATCCTCGACAAGTACGTCGCGTGTCTCGCCCCCTGAATCATCCCCTAAATGGGGGAGCAATAGTCGGATGGTGATCGTCCACTCGGGATCAGATTCATTCTGTTGGACAAAAGTCTCTGGACAAGATATAAGATGGTGGCCGAAACCTGTGCCTGAAGCCATATTCAGGCGCATCTGGCGCTCCGGGCATCTAAATAAATTTGGTCCGGCTGGGTCGCTAAGTGACAAATCGCGCCGTGACTTGAACTCTTGCTGGCATTCGCGAAACGTGGATGCCCGCGAGCCTGTTTTCGACGAATGGGTCTTCTATGGATCAGCAACTTAATCTTGATCGGACCTCGTTTGAACGGTTTCTTGCTACCGCATCGCTATTGCAGCAACTCCAAAAAAGAGCAATATCCCTAAACTCTCGCGCGGAGGACATGGCACCGCAACTCGCGGAACTGGTTAACACACAGCAGGCAATCCAAGCCGGAGCGCTCTCAGTGGACGAGGCACTCCTTCGCATTACGGCGCTTGCCGTAAGATTAGTTCCGGCCCAGGGCGCAGGTGTGTGGCTATACTCGGGTGACGCGCTCGCCTACCGGGCCGGCGCGGGGACGGCGTCCAGCGATGAAAGCCTGCGCGACGTGATCTTGTCGAGACTCGCTAGCGGCAATCTGTCCGCTGATATCCACCAAGACGATAATGAGGCTCGCCGGCTGCCACTACTCAGATCTCTCCTTCTCGGCCCAATTCATCAAGGGCAGAAGATCGCCGGCGTCCTTGCTGTCTTCTCGGAAAATACAGAGTGCTTCGGCGACCGAGATCAAGCCAGCACGCGTCTGCTAAGCGGTCTGGCGGCGCATGCTCTGGACAAGGCGGCAAACGCAAGATTTAAGCAAACCGTCACTTTGGAGCGCGAGGCAGTGCTCCATGTGATTGAAGCACTGGTTCCCTCGCTCAAGGAGTTGGCTGAAACAAAACCTTACCCCGCAAGACAACCAGTTTGCGACGTTGATCCCGCCGTCAGGAAAACAGACAGCGCCAGGGTTTCCGGTGCTGAGAATTTTAGCTCGATTGCTGATCCGGAGCCGCCCGCTCAGGGTGAGAGCCGGGAAATTCGCGACTTGTTATCGGTTCTGCGAAACCACGAAACCGCCGCGTCCATTGAAGGCAATGTGGAGTCGAAATTCATCGAACAGAACACTTTCGGTTCATCAATTCTTTGCCCACCACGACTGGATGCTCCTATCGCAATGTCGAGTCTTGAGGTGCGAACACAATCTCCACTGGTCGCGCCGATCAGAGAAGTGAAATCCACGTTACTTCACGAGGCCGTTCGTCTTCCCGCAATCGAATTAGACGAATCAGCGGTTTTCGCTGCCGAAATGCTGGCGCGCGCGAAACACCTCAGAGAATACATCCTAGCCTTGCATGTAAGAACTAGCACCGCTTCCTGGTTACGGAGTTGGAAGCCCTCGTTTGCTCGGATGGTAAGTCTTCCGGCTGCGTCGTTGCATGACCTCGCGGCTTATGTATCCGAAAGAGAACTTTTTGGCCGCCAGAGGTCAAAAACGATAAAGCGCCTCGGCGCAGGGGTCGCTCTGATAATTGTGGCGGCGATTGTAACGACAACGGTTGTCTCAGTCCGTCGCCACAGAAACTCACAAACAGCGCCGCTCGCCGCTCTGCGCGTAAATAACGTCGAAACGGTGAAACCTCTCGTTGTTGGCGGGTCTCATAAAAGGGTGACCGACGATGCGGCGTCAGCTGCGTTGGGAGATATGAGCCGCTTCGAGATTCCCGGCTTGCTGCGTCAAGCGCGCTACGGAGACGGTTCGGCAGCCTTTCTGATTGGTATGGCGTATGAGACCGGACGGGGCGTGCCGCAAAACTGCGAGAAAGCGGCGCGATGGGTTAAGGAAGCAGCCATGGGCGGCGAAGCCGCTGCTGAATACAATTTGAGCCTGCGTTACCGCGATGGTGATGGGCTGCTGGCCGACTCGGAGCAATCCGAGAAATGGCTTCGGAAAGCCGCCGCACAAAAGTATCCGCAAGCGTTGACGAAAGCGGTACAGACGAATCAAACCCTCGCCGCGTCATCGCAGCCATAGGCTTGCGACCGCCTAAGAGCTCGATGGCATCCGCACGAAAACTTCATCACGAAAAGCTAATGGTGGCAAAAATCCCGCACCTGGCGAAGATATTAAAGTAGAGACGCAGCTTGCTGCGTCTTGCCGAAAGCGGCAAAAAGTTTTCCGAAGCAATCAAGACGTAGCAAGCTACGTCTCTACAAGAGCTAATGGGCAAGATCTGGTTTTATGAATCTTTTGGCAATAATTATAAAAATGATCAGAAAAATAACACAGCATTGGGAAGTCAAATGAGCTAGCTTTACAGTCGCGCTTTTCGCGAGAATCGTGGCGCCTTCGCTGGTAACGATGAGTGAAACAAGCGGGAAATCCTGGCATGGACCGCATGAGGATGGATGAGTATAAAAGTTGCACTGAATCACCGGACGCAATACCGCTACGACAAGGCGGTATCGCTCGGTCCGCACGTTATCCAGTTGCGTCCGTCGCCGCATTGCCGGACGCCCATCCTCGATTACTCTCTTAACGTTTCCCCCGCAAACCACTTTCTTAACTGGCAGCTCGACCCCTACAACAACCATGTAGCGCGGGTTATTTTTCCGGACAAGACGAATGAGTTTGTCATTGAGGTGGATTTGGTCGCGGAGCTATCCCCCTTCAATCCCTTCAATTTTTTTCTCGAGCCCGGAGTCAAAGACTATCCTTTTGAATACGAGGCCAGTCTAGCAAGAGACCTCGAGCCCTATCTCTTACTCGATCCGGCTGGCCCACAGCTTCGAGCTTTTCTCGCAGGCGTTCTCATGGAGAAGCATGGAACCATCAGCTTCTTGGTCGAATTGAACCGCAGGTTATGCGACGAAATTAATTATGTGACTCGGATGGATCCCGGTGTCCAGACATGCGAGCAGACTCTTGAGAAGCGTTCGGGATCGTGCCGGGACTCTTCATGGCTACTCGTACAGATTCTCCGAAATTTGGGGATCGCGGCGCGCTTCGTCTCCGGATACTTGATTCAGATTGCGGACGAAACAGCATCGGAAGATGGAAGTCCTGGTCACGCCGACTCCGCGGATTTTCACGCCTGGGCGGAAGCATTTTTGCCGGGTGCCGGTTGGGTTGGAATGGATCCGACTTCGGGTCTGTTTGCTGGTGAAGGCCATATCCCGCTGGTTTGCACCCCGAACGCTTCGAAGGCCGCACCCATTGCAGGAACGGTGGAGCCAAGCAAAGTGGACCTTGAATATTCCATTTCCATTCGTCGTCTCAGTGACCCACGGAGCACATCTACCCTTGCTGCCGAGAGGGATTGGACTCTCGTTCAACAGGTTGCTCATACGGTTGACGCGGACCTGGAGGCGCAGAGTGTACGCCTGACGATGGGCGGCGAACCCACCTTCGTTGGCATTGACGAACCCGAAAGTGCGCAATGGAACATTGACGCCCTGGGACCAATGAAGCGAACCCGCGGCTTGTCTCTCATCCGATGCCTCCGCGAGAAGATGGCTCCCGGCGGGCTACTTCACTACGGGCAAGGCAAATGGTACCCCGGAGAGCCGCTGCCGCGTTGGTCGTTGACCTGTGCATGGCGCGCCGACGGCGTTCCCGTCTGGGAAAATATCGAACTCATCGCTCGCGAGGATGAGAACCATAACTTCGGATTGGCCGATGCTTTCACCTTCGTAACAGCGTTCACTCGTCGTCTTCAAGTGAGCTGCGAAAATGTGCTGCCTGCGTATGACGGCGAATCGAAGGAGCCTTCTGGATACATTTTGCCCATTCGCCGCCGGCAAGCGGAGGGCCAGTTGTACTGGTCGAGTCAGTTATGGTTTCCGCGTCCGGAACGTTTGCCGCTCTCGCCGGGCGATTCCCCAATCGGCTATCGCATACCCACTGATTCGATGCCTTGGGTCGTGCCCGATGAACTTGAATACGAGCATGAAGCCGCGCCCTTTGCGGATCGGATCAAGCTCCCGCCACGTCCCATCCGGCGACTAGACCTCTTTGATAAAAATCCAGTGGCCGATTCCCTACCCGCTCTTTCGAGCAGCGCCGAAACGGCACCGGAATTGATCCGTCCGTCGCTTTCCGTGCAGACTCGCGAAGGCCGTTTGCACGTGTTTCTGCCGTATGCGTCCAAGCTTTCTGATTATCTCGATCTCATTGTCTCAATCGAGGACACCTGCCAGTATCTTCACAAACCAGTTTGGCTCGAAGGCTACCCACCGCCTTCCGATCCGCGGTTGCGCTCTTTCAGCATCACTCCCGATCCCGGCGTCCTGGAAGTGAATCTGCCGCCCGCGAGCAATTGGGATGAACTCGAACAGTTCAACACACTACTCTTCGACGAAGCGCGGCGTAATCGGTTGACGGCTGAAAAGTTTGGCTATGATGGCAGTCATCTCGCTACTGGCGGGGGCAGCCACATCGTGGTCGGCGGAGCGACTGTACTGGACAGCCCATTCCTGCGCCGTCCCGATCTGCTACGCAGCGTGCTTTCGTTCTGGCAGAATCATCCCTCGTTGTCGTATCTCTTTTCTGGGATGTATGTTGGCCCGACGAGCCAGTCGCCGCGCGTGGATGAGGCGCGCCTGGATGCTTTGTATGAACTGGAGGTCGCCTTTGGCAATTTTCCTTCCAGCAACTGCGCGCCACATCTCGTGGATGGATTGTTCCGCGATCTCTTGGTTGATGTCACTGGAAACTCGCATCGCGCAGAGTTCTGCATTGATAAGCTTTATCCGCCGGAGGGTCGCGGCTTGCGCCTTGGTTTGCTCGAATTGCGCGCCTTCGAAATGGCTCCGCGTGTCAGAATGGTTCTGCTAGAGATGTTATTGGTCCGCGCTCTGATTGGCATGTTTTGGAAACAGCCGTTTGAAGGCACTCTGGTCCGTTGGGGCACGGCGCTTCATGATCGTTTTATGCTGCCTGAATTTGTCAGACGCGATTTTTCCGACGTGCTCGCCGAGTTGCGCCAGTCCGGGTATGCCCTCGAGAATAGCTGGTTTGCTTCGCACTTTGAGTTCCGCTTCCCGAAGATTGGATCAATGGCTGTGGAGGGCGTCGAACTCGAACTGCGTCACGCTCTCGAGCCTTGGAACGTGCTCGCAGAAGAGAGCACTTCCGGTGGATCGGTTCGCGTCGTGGACTCATCGCTCGAGCGGATACAAATGAAGCTGTCCGGCCTCACGGAGGAATCCCGTTTCGCGGTTGCATGCAATGGTCGCAGAGTGCGGGTCTATCCTACCGGCGCATCTGGAGAAGCTGTAGGGGGTGTACGTTATCGCGCCCGAAGGCTGTCCGATACATTACATCCGACAATCCCTGTTCACGCGCCGCTCGTCTTTGACATTTTTGATCGCTGGAAAAAACGTTCGATTGGCCGATGCACCTATCATGTGGCATCGCCAGACGGCCACCCATATACAAGCCGACCTGTGGACGGAACGGAAGCGGAACGCCGCCGTTTGGAGCGTTTTCAAAAATCTTTTCAGGAATCCAGCGATAAGCTCAGTCCGATAATGCCACCCGAGGAAGCCGCGAACCCGAACTTCCCTATGACACTAGATCTGCGGTTACCGTCCTCCGGCCAACAATCCAACATAGAGAATCCGGAATTGGTCCCATGACTTTGCATTTACACGAGTCTCCGTCCCAGTCCGCGGATGCGTATGACGAGTTGTCGGCTGATGGCGTGACTCCCCGGCCGCACTGGGCACACCTGATGGAATCGCTTCAGGAGATCGGGCCGGAGGAGTTGGGGCGACGCTGGAACCGCGCGGAGAGGCGCATTCGCGAGAACGGAATTACCTACAACGTCTATAGCGATACGCTCGGGGCACACCGCGACTGGAAGATTGACATCGTTCCGCTGCTGATTCCTGCGGACGAGTGGCGCTCCATCGAGGCTGGCATCGTTCAGCGCGCACAGTTGTTGAGTTTACTGCTCGAGGATCTTTACGGACCGCAGCACCTGTTAACGCATGGCCATTTTCCAGCGGCACTCCTTTATGGCAACCCCGCCTTCCTTCGGCCTCTGGTTGGCGTGAGTGTTCCCGCGCACAGCTATCTGCACATGCTGGCCATTGATCTTGCGCGTTCTCCGGACGGCCAGTGGTGGGTGCTCGCCGATCGCGCACAAGCTCCTTCGGGAAGCGGCTATGCGCTGGAGAACCGCACGATCGTCTCTGATGTTCTGCCCGATCTTTTTCGTACCTCGAATGTATTGCGTCTTGCTCCATTTTTCCGTGCTCAACGCGAAGCGCTCACCAACCTGAGCAAGCGTGACAATCCGCGAATCGTATTGCTTACTCCCGGACCCTATAACGAGACTTACTTCGAGCACTCGTATATTGCGCGATACCTGGGGTTCACGCTGGCCCAGGGCGCAGACTTGACGGTGCGCAACCGCCGCGTGTATCTGAAAACCGTGGACGGACTGGAAAAAGTTGATGTGATTTTGCGCCGCGTGGACGACAGTTTTTGCGATCCTCTCGAGTTGCGGGGCGACTCGCTTCTGGGTGTACCCGGTCTCGTTGATTCGGTCGTCGCCGGGAATGTCAAAGTTGCCAATGCGCTGGGAAGCGGACTGATTGAGACCGCTGCGATCATGCCTTTTCTGCCCGGACTCTCTACTCACTTGCTCGGCGAGAAGCTTAAACTGCCGTCCGTGGCGACCTGGTGGTGTGGGCAGAGCTACGCACTGGATTGGGTGCTCAACAATCTTGACTCCGTTGTCGTGAAGCCGGCGTTTCCATCCCGGGGAATGGAACCCGTCTTCGGCGCGGAAATTCCACAAGCGGAAAAGGGCAAGTTCGCCGAGCAATTGCGGGCTCGCCCGCAAGAGTATGTGGCGCAGGAGCAGGTGGCCTTGTCCACTGCACCGGTCTGGGATCAGGGATGTCTCAACTCACGGAGCGTGGTGCTGCGCACCTATGTGCTCAATACTGGCAGCGGGTGGATCGCAATTCCCGGCGGGCTGGTGCGAGTTGCCGAAGCGGAAGGGTCGGTCGTTTCAATGCAAAGAGGCGGCCACAGTAAGGATGCGTGGGTTCTGTGGGACGGTCCCATTGACACCTTCAGCATGTTGCGCCCCCGCAACGAACCCGTGGAGTTGCGCCGGGTCCCGCGGGTGGTGCCCAGCAGCGTAGCCGACAATGTTTTCTGGTTGGGCCGATATGCCGAGCGCGCGCAAAACCTGGCCCGGATCTTGCGCGCAATGATTCCTCGCATTCGGCTCGCTGAAGAGCCAGAACTCGCGTGCCTTATCCGGCTGCACGGGTGCCTGGAATCCAGGTACAGCAAGTTGCCAAAGGCGAAACGCAGGCGGCCGACTTCTCTAGAACTCGAACAGGAAATGACTTCAATGTTTACCGATGCCAAGCGGCCTGACAGCCTGGCTCACACTCTAGCCGAGGTATACCGGATTGGCGATAATGTTCGCGAACGCTTGTCGGCGGACATGATGTTCCTCATCGGTCAGCTGCGGGATTTCGTGCAGCTCGAGCCTAAGACGCAGTTTCTCGAGTATCCAGCGATCCTGACCGATTGCCTGGAACTGCTTTCCGCGTTTTCCGGACTGGAGCGTGAAAACATCAATCGCGGATTAGGTTGGTTGTTCATGACAATCGGCCGGCGTCTTGAGCGTGCAATCTATTTGACCAGACAACTGCGTGAAATCACGACTCCTCTCGCGGAGCAAGACTGGTCCTTGTTGGAATGCTTGCTCGAAGTCGCGGATAGCTCGATGACCTATCGAGCACGGTACTACACAACCCTACAGCCGCTCGCTGTGCTGGATGTCCTGATGGCGGACGAGACGAATCCCCGGTCTTTGGACTTTCAGCTAAGTCACCTTGCCGACCTTTATCAAAAGCTTCCCCGTCACGTGCGAGATGATTTGAAGGCGATGCGTGACGCCCTGGCACTGTTACGAAGTTTCGATTTGCGGGAGTTAAAATACCCATTGCCAGGTGCCGCGATGGCAGGTAACGGTTCCGATGGTTTGTCCCGGCTTGAGCATTTCCTCAGAGATTTGGAGCGATTGCTTCCTTCCTGGTCAAATAACTTATCGAGCCGGTACTTTAGCCACGCCCGCACTTTGCCGATCAGCATAGGTCAATAATTTAAGGGCCAATGATTTATAGAATTGTTCACCGCACCACCTACAAATACAAATATCCCGTCTCAGTCGGAAACCATGTCGCGTGCCTGAAACCGCGATCGTTGCCCCACCACCAGTCGGCGCGGAGCGAACTCCGCATCCAGCCGCGCCCGGCAACTCGTACCGAGCGGGTGGATTTTTTCGGAAACCGGCTGTGCTTTTTCACAGTTCAGGAGCCGCACCGCGAATTGGTAGTAGAAGCGCGGAGCGAAGTGACAATAGACGAGAACAGTACGCCGTGGCTGCAACAGACGCTCGCTTGGGAAGAGGTTGCCAAATCAATTCCCGGTGATGACAGTCCAGCCGGGCTTGAGGCCTATCAGTTTGGATTTGAGTCGCCACGTATTCGGGTGCAACCTCAGTTTGCCGACTACGCCAGGCAGTCATTCCTGTCTGGCCGCCCAATGCTGGAAGCGCTTCTCGATCTGACCGCGCGCATCCACAAAGATTTTCGCTTCGATTCGAAGGCTACCAACGTGCGCACGCCAACCGAGGAAGTTTTCAAGAAACGGCGAGGCGTCTGTCAGGATTTCGCACACTTACAAATTGCCTGTCTCCGTTCGCTGAATCTCGCGGCCCGTTACGTAAGTGGATATCTTCGAACCTATCCCCCTCCCGGGCGACCGAGATTGGTAGGCGCGGATGTGTCCCACGCATGGGTGTCTGCATATTGTCCAGGAATCGGCTGGCTTGACATGGATCCCACGAACAACGTCGTCCCGTCGGACGGCCACGTTACCTTGGCCTGGGGCCGGGACTACGGTGATGTAAGTCCGCTGCGCGGCTTAATTCTAGGTGGTGGGGCTCACACGCTCAAAGTCGCCGTTGATATGGAACCGATTGAAGCGTAGTTGGCGGCAGATTTGCCTGCGTCGCACAAACTCATCGCTCAAGAGCTTTGAAGGGGGGAACCAGCCAGAGCTGCGGAAAAACTCCACGTTGCAATTGTTTTTGGGTAGCGGAGCGCTTCACCGCGGCGATAACTCCTTATTCTTAACGCTGGCTTTAGCCACCGGGGTGAGGCGATCCACCAGAAAACAGGTTAGCTAAGCGACGATTCCTTCCATTGGTTTATCTACTACTGAACTCGCCGGCTTCTCCGCTACCACTTCGTCGCTCGCAACGTTAAAACTTGTCAACCGAGCGCTTCCGAATGAGGTTGTGATAGCGACGTCTGCTGCATCGCGCCCCGTAGCCATTAATATTCGTCCAATTCGCGGCTTGTTGTTACGTGCATCGAATGTCCACCAACGATCCTGCAAGTACACCTCGAACCATGCGCTGAAGTCCATCGGCGGCACAAAAGGAACCCCGATGTCCCCTAGGTATCCAGTGGCA
>PNAR01000474.1 GCA_003169715.1 Acidobacteriaceae bacterium
TCGGTGCGGCAGAGGCCGATGCCTTCGGCGCCGAAAGCGCGAGCCTGAATGGCGTCACGAGGAATGTCGGCATTGGCACGAACTCCCATCGTGCGGAAAGGCTCTGACCAACTCATGAACTTGATCAGCTCGGGATCGTCGGGTTTAGCAGCGACGGTGTTTAGTTTTCCTTTGATCACGCGACCAGTTGTGCCATCGAGCGAAATCCAATCTCCTGCTTTGAAGACTTGACCCTTCACCCGCATCTCACGGGCTTTTTCATCTACGTGAATATCGCCCGCGCCTGCTACGCAACACTTGCCCATTCCGCGAGTGACGACGGCGGCGTGGCTGGTCATGCCTCCGCGCGATGTCAGAATGCCGGCAGCCACTTCCATGCCGTGAATGTCTTCGGGAGTAGTCTCGGCGCGAACCAGAATGACCGGGACTCGCTTGTTGCTGTGCCCGGCTTTTTCGACGGCTTCATCGGCGGTGAATACGATTTGTCCGACGGCAGCGCCGGGAGATGCGGGCAGGCCGGTAGCGAGAACTTCGACCTCTCCTTTTTCGTCGAGGCGTGGAACCAGGAAATCGTAAAGCTGATTGGGTTCGACGCGGAAGATGGCTTCCTCTTTGCTGATGAGATTTTCTTCCACCATTTGGATTGCGACGCGAACGGCGGCGCGTCCCGTGCGCTTTCCGTTTCGCGTCTGCAACATGTACAGGCGGCCTTCCTGAATGGTGAATTCGAAATCCTGCATATCGCGATAATGCTTTTCGAGCCGCGTCGTGATGTCGCGAAGCTGGTCATACACCTTGGGCATGACTTTTTGCAGTTCTAGAATCGGTACTGGAGTGCGGATTCCCGCGACAACGTCTTCGCCCTGAGCGTTCATCAGAAACTCGCCGTAAAATTCCTTTACTCCAGTTGCTGGATTGCGAGTGAATCCCACGCCCGTGCCGCTGGTATCGCCAAGATTGCCGAATACCATGGCTTGCACGTTGACGGCGGTGCCGAGTTCGTCCGGAATATTGTTCATGCGGCGATAGTGCTTGGCGCGATCGTTTTGCCAGGAGCGGAAAACGGCGTCGCGGGCCATGGTCAACTGCTCGTTTGCATCCTGCGGGAAGTCGCGCTTGGTGTGCTTCTTCACGACTTTCTTGTATTCCTCGATCACTTCTTTCAGCGCTTTGGCATCGAGATCGGTGTCGAGCTTGGCTTTTTTCTGCTTTTTCTTGGCGTCGAACACTTCATCAAATGCAGGTTTCGGAATTTCAAGAACCACGGCGCCGAACATCTGGATGAGACGGCGATAAGAGTCGTAGGCAAACCGGGGATTGTTGCCGCGCTTCGCGAGAGCTTCAACACTCTGATCGTTCAGGCCGAGGTTAAGAATGGTGTCCATCATGCCAGGCATGGAAAACTTCGCGCCCGACCGCACGCTCACCAGCAATGGATTCCCGCCTTTGCCGAGCTGCTGGCCTTGCAATGCTTCCAGCTTTTCCAGCGCAGCTTCCATTTGGCGATCTACTTCCTGCGAAACGCCGTTGTGGCGCATATATTCGCGGCAAGCTTCGGTCTGGATGGTGAAACCCGGAGGCACGGGCAATCCGGCATTCGTCATTTCGGCAAGACCGGCGCCCTTTCCGCCGAGGTCTTCTTTCATTTTGCCGCTGCCATCGGCTTTGCCGCCGCCGAAGGAATAGACGTATTTGATGGCAGGCTTGGTTTCGGTGCGTTCCACTTGAGTTTCAGGAAGAGTGCTCGTCGCCATGATGAGTCCTTTTTCTTGGGGATTCTTGTTTTGATTCTACTTGATGGAGTCTTTGCCTTCAGTCACGATCTCGGAAAAATCTGCAATGGTGGAGAAATTATTTAATAGTGATTGCAACAGCGCCAACCGATTCGCGCGAATTGTTTCATCGTCAACCATGACCATTACTTTATCGAAAAACCTGTCCGTCGGTTCTCTCAGGATCGCGAGCTGGTGAAGAGCCTTCACATACTCCCGTTTCGCAATTCCCTCTTCGACTTGGGGCGTAACGTCTCGAAGTTTTTGATGCAGCAGTTTGGCTTCTTCAACATCCTCGGAGCCGACTTCGAAGGTTAAAGCTGAGCGCAAACCTCTTTCGCCCGCCTGCCTCAGAATATTGCGGATGCGCTTCGAGGCCGCGGCGATAGACTGAAAGTCGGGCAACTCTCGTACTTCGGTCACCGCCGAAGCGCGAGCCACTAGGTCCACGACATTGTCGCATCCCTTGTCGTATCCCGCAGCCAGCACGGCGTTGACTACATCATATTTGAAACCTAGCACATCGCGGAGGTAGAACTCTACGCGTTCGCGAAAAAATCCACGCAGGGCGGCTACGTGGTCGTTTCGCTTTGAAAATTTCTGCTCTGCCGCTGACCCACGATAAGCCTCGTATGAATCACCAGTCAGTTGCGCCAGACTTATGGGCAACTTGTGCTCGGCAATGATTCTGACAATTCCATTTGCCTGGCGGCGCAGCGCAAACGGATCTTTCGAGCCGGTGGGCTGCAAGCCGAGAGCGAACATGCCAATGATTGTGTCGGCCTTATCGCCGATCGCCAAGACTGATCCCTCAATCGTGCGTGGGACCGTATCCTCCATAGACACCGGCTTATATTGGTCGTATATGGCGTCGGCGATGGCCTGACGAGTGGCCTCGGGCATCCCGTGATCGAGGTCCTGGACGCATGCGTAGAGGCCGCCGACGATACCCTGGAGCTCGGTAAACTCTTTCACAAGTTCAGTGGTTAAATCAGTCTTTGCGAGCATGGCTGCTTTGTGCACCACGCCCGGACGCACGGGCATGCCGCTGCGGCGAATGATTTCGCACAGCCAACTGCACAAGCGCTGCACGCGTCGAGTCTTGTCGTAATAGCTGCCAAGATCTTTTTGGAAGATTACTTTCTTGAGCGACTGCGCGCGGTCGCGCAGGGGATGCTTCTGATCGGTCTGCCAGAAAAAGCGCGCGTCGTTGAACCGCGCTCGCAGCACGCGTTCGTGACCATGGCGAATAATTCCTTGCGGGTCGTCGTCTGTATTAAGCACAGCCAGAAAATTTGGAAGAAGTTTTCCATCCGTATCTTCAACCGCAAAATACTTTTGATGATCGCGCATCACGGTGACCAGAACTTCTTCAGGAAGTTCTAAATATGATTTGTCAAAATTGCCGAGAATCGCAGACGGAAATTCGGTCAGATTGACGACGGCGTCCAGAAGATTTTTGTCTTCGCGCCAGCGTGCGCCAGGAATGGTGCGAGTAGCCGCATCTAATCCTTTGCGAATTTGCTGTTCGCGCTCGAAGCGGTTCAGTACCTTCGCCTCGCGGAGAGCCTCAATGTACGCATTGCCGGCGCGTGGAATTTTGACGGGATGATTGGCGAGAATTCGATGCCCGCGTGTGTCGCTGCCTGCTACCAATCCAAAGAATTCGAGAGGTATCACCGCACCATCGAGCATGGCAACCACCCATCGGACTGGCCGCACGAAACGCTCGTTGGGCTTGCGCCAGTACATGCTCTTAGGCCAATAAATTGAGGCAATTTCTTTTGGCAGAAGCTCGAGCAAAACTTCCTGTGCGCTTTTGCCTTTATTCATGACGGTCGCGGCTACGTATTCCCCTTTGGGCGTCGTAACCTTGGCGAGCTGCGAAACCTCGATACCGGATTTCCTTGCGAAAGCGTGGGCGGCGGGAGTTGGTTGCCCGTCTTTGAAGGCTATCTTCACCGATGGACCCATGATTTGTTCGGTAACGTCGGGCTGCGAAGACGAAATCCGGGATGCAAGAATTCCGAGGCGGCGGGGAGTGTCAAAAGATGAAATAACGTTTTGCGCTGAGAGGCGTTCCCGCTCCAGGAGCTTGCTGATGCGATCACGAAGATCAACGGATGCCGCCTCGATCATCCTGGCGGGGATTTCTTCGCATCCGATTTCTAAAAGAAAATCTGGCATAGTTAGCTC
>PNAR01000322.1:0-891 GCA_003169715.1 Acidobacteriaceae bacterium
AGCATCCGGAGGGCCCTCCGCGAATCAAGGCGGCAGAGATACTTTCGAAGCCGGTACCCGCCTATACTGAAGAGGCGCGAAAGTTACACGTTGAAGGTGAAGTATTGCTGGAAGTGGTTTTTGAAGGATCGGGTTCGATTCGGGTTGTAAGGGTGGTCCACGGATTAGGTCACGGGTTGGACGAGTCCGCGATCAAAGCGGCGCAACAAATTCGATTTACTCCAGCGCAAAAAGATGGACAGCCGATTGATTCCAGCGGTGTTCTGCACATCTTGTTTCAACTAGCGTAAAGCAATTTTCAAAGGGGTTTATGTCACGAATTAGAATCATTTTGCAGGGCGTTTTCGGACGGCGTTTCTCACGGCATTTCCTGGCTGGTATGTTTTTATTCCTGTTGGTTCCAGTGGCTGCAACTTGCCAGGTTCAGGCGGGTGAGGACTCAGCTCCCACGGCTCCGACCGCGGTACCCAACCAGACAAGCGCGACGCCTTCTCCAACCTTCGATCAAGTGATTGACAGAGTCGCAGAGCGTGAACATTTTTTTCTGGTGCAAATGAGGCACCTTCATCCGCTGGTCGAGACTTACATACAAAATCTGAAGGGTGACGAAGACAAGGCAGTTCCTGTGAGCGATCAATATTTCCTGGGACGCCTCAACATGAGCAAAGGCACCCAGGACCTGTCATTCATGGGGCAGCCGGGGTTTGGCCGCAAATTCGTTTCCAGCCTTACCGGCTTATATGGAATGAAATTTCTTCCGCTGGGATTTGCTCAGATGGTGGTATTGGACGACGATTTTGAGCGCAAGTATTACAAGTTCACCTTCGTCAGGCGGGAATTTTTGGGATCGGTCCGGTGCCTTGTGATTGATGCTGAGCCGCTCGATAAATC
>PNAR01000322.1:971-9938 GCA_003169715.1 Acidobacteriaceae bacterium
AGCTGGCGAATGAATATGCGGCCTGGGTTGTGGTTGCCAGCTTATATATATAGCGAAGAGTCGAACCTGCTTTATCGCGGAGGCCACAAGCTGCACTTCAAAGCGCAAACGCGGCTTTGGGGATATGATTTGCGCCAGGCGGGCCAGAACGAGGAGTTTTCACAAATCGTGGTGGATGCGCCACAGCAATCAGTGACCGACCAGAGCGCGGCTGCACAAGACCCCACGCCCGTGGAAAGTCAGCGACACTGGGAATCTGAGGCGGAACAGAATGCAGTAGAACGACTGGAGAAGGTCGGATTACTTGCCCCCGAGGGCGACGTGGACAAAGTGTTGCAAACGGTGGTTGACAATTTAATTGTCACCAACAACTTGACGATTGAACCGGAAGTCCGAACGCGTGTGCTGCTCACTTCTCCTCTCGAGTCGTTCACCATTGGGCATGTCATCGTGGTAAGTCGAGGCCTGTTGGATGTGTTGCCTGACGAAGCGTCCCTGGCCATGGTACTAGCCCATGAACTTAGCCACATTGCCCTCGGTCATCGGCTGGATACAAAATTCGCTTTTAATGACCGCATGCTATTCCCGGACGAAAATACATTTCAACGATTAGACTTCGCGCGAGATCAGGCGGATGAAGACGCGGCGGACAAAAAAGCTTTGGAGATACTGACGAAGTCGCCTTACAAGGACAAGTTGGGGAATGCAGGATTATTTTTAAAGGCGCTTCAGGAACACGCTCCGGAACTGAAAAATCTGATCAGGCCGCATTTGGGGAATAGTCTGGCTAGCGGCAAATCAACCCGCATGTCTGCCCTTCTTACCAGTGCCCCGCAGTTACAACCGGAGCGGACGGATCAGATTGCAGCTTTGCCGTTGGGCGGAAGAATTAGAGTAGATCCATGGAGTGACAAAATAGAACTGATAAGGACGAAGCCGGTCGCCATTCTAACGTCCAGTGAAAAGATGCCTTTTGAAGTGACGCCGTTTTATCCCTACTTGACGCGGCTTTCAGACGTGGGCAGCGAGAAGGTGACGGCAACTGGGCCGGCGAATTAGGTACTGGGATCGGACCGGATACGCAACGGAGATTGGACAAACTCCAATCCAACCTCGGTACGGCGCGAAGGGCGATCCAGAGGGCGGTTTACGGTATCGCGCTTCCCACTTGCGAAAAGACGTTATTGGCGCTGGTCCCAATCAGCCGGATTGTTCCGACAACAATCACGAGAATGACGGCGAGCATGACAGCATATTCAGCGATGTCCTGGCCTTCGTCATCTGACCAGAGCTTGCGCAGAAATTTTGACACGGGCTCCTCCTTTTGCGGATAGCTCCTCGCTATATGAAAGCAATTTCTTGCCCCGGTTGCATATAGCTAGAGATGTCCCCCAAATATGTGCCGGTAAAGACATCGTAGTTCCCTCAAGCAAATCAATGCAATAGCCATGATGTGTTTGGATATGGCACGAAAGTGCCATATGGGGATTCCGGTCTCCAATTTCAGACGATTGGCTTTAGGGGCAAAGACTGGTTGACGGCAAATAGAGCCAGCTCCAGGCGCGTTGAGACGCCGAGTTTGTCGAAGATATTGCTGAGGTGATGCTTTACCGTGTCTTCGCTGATTTTAAAGTATTCGGCGATTTCTTTATTTGAGTATCCGGCAACGACAGCTGAGACAATTTCCAATTCGCGCGGGGTGAGGCCGAATTTTCTTTTGCGGGCGTCTTCGCCGGAGGATTCAACTAAATTTCTCAGATACTGGACCAGATTCGAAACACTCTCGCGCCCTACCCAGTATTCGCCAGCCATCACCGCGTGAATTGCTTTTAGAAGCAACTGAGTGGCTGAATCTTTCAGCACGACTCCGCGGGCACCGAGTTGCAAAGCCTCCACAATTTGATTTTTCTCGGCAGCGGCGGTGAGAAGTATGACCCGCACCGTGTTAGGAGAGGACGCCGAGCTCATTTCGCGCAGCGCCTCCAGCCCGGGGTGACGAGGCATGGCGAGATCAAGAAGAAGGATTTCGGGTTTGAGCTGGCGCGCAAGTTTTACGGCTTCCGCGCCGTCGCAAGCCTCGCCAATCACTTTTAAATCGGGCTCAGCTTCGAGGAGCCGGCGCAAACCATCCCGAAAAATAGGATGATCATCGGCAATCACGATTCGGATGGGCTGCGGTCTTCTACTATCCATAGGCGGCTTCCCGTTGCTGCGGAATGCTAACTTCCAAACGCGATCCACGACCGGGAGTTGATTCTAACGTGAGTTCGCCTTCTATCAAACGCACACGCTCTCTGATGACCAATGGGCCTTTCCCCTGGTCGTCCAACTCCGCGTGGGTAAGGCGGCCTGCGAAAGAGAAACCGGCCCCATCATCTTCGATGATCAACTGCCAGCGCTCGCCGATACTATTCAAACGAACCAACACTTGATTAGCTTTGCTATGTTTGCGGACGTTGACCAGAGCCTCTTGCACGATGCGCGCGATTTCCCGGCATACTGGTTGGGGCATTTTTAAATCTTCCACGCTGGTGATGAACCTCGCCGTAATTCCGGTCTCGCGCTGGAATCTCTCGACCGTATCGCCTATAAACCCTAGTAGTCGCCGGGAATCCACATCGAGTGACTTCATTTGCTGCATTAACTCGCGCAATTTCAGGACTTCTTCGCGGAGCAGACCCTGAATCCGCCCCAATTCCGAGGTGACGATTCCGGAGTTGGTTGTGGACTGGCGCCGCAACACGTCCACCTGCATTTCGACCGCGATGAGAGATTGTACCGCGCCATCATGCAACTCGCGGGCAAAACGTGCCCGTTCGAGCGCTCCGGCGCGAGTCCGCAACCGGCTCAAGAGATAAACGTTATAAACCGCTGGGCCCACCTGGCGAACCAATTCTTGTAGAAAGCGGAGTTCCTCTTCCGTGTCGCCGGTTAACGCGGGATCAAATAGAAAAATGCGTCCCGACCACTCCCGGCCAAACAGGAACGCAACGGAAATAAGGCTCTTGAACTTGTGCTGGGCGCCAAGACGGTCGAGGAATGACGCGGATATATGTGGAATCCGCTCACCGTTTTGATTCAATCCAAGAATGGACAATCGTCCGTTCCCGCCTGGAGTCGCGGCAGCAAAAAAAGCCGTCCTCTCATGATCGTCATAGAGATAAATATCGCGCGCGGACAAGCCGGACTCTAGCCATCTAAATTCCGATGGATCTGTGCCGTTCAGCCGAAGTTCGCCGAGGAACAGATGATGGCTGTTATTTTCCTGGGAAGCAATGAGCGCGCTGTTTGCTCCATACATCGCCAACATTTCTCCCATGATGTCCTGAAGGGTTGCACGAAGCCCCACCTCGACTCGCGTTCTTGCGAGGACTCGAGCGATCACTGCCTTTTCCGCACGGAGTTGCTTTTGTTGTTCCGCCAGATACCCGAGAAGGAAACCCATGACTAAAAGGGAGATGGAACGCATAAACAGCCGCTTCGGCTCAAACTGGGTTATATCTAATCTGAGTAAAGGAATGTGATGTTGGAGAAAAAATCCGTCCAAGTGACTGGTCAGTCCGGCGTAAAAGATTCCGCTCTCGATCCAAAGCAGTATTACGGAAGCGGTGGCCGTTCCAACGGTCTCCCATAGGCCCCATCGGTACGCCGCAGCGGCGGTGACGAAAACAAAAAACAGAAAGAATGGATTCCCCTGGGCAGTGGCAAATATTGAAATGAGAACCGGCCAGATTACGTCGCCGCTGTGAACAAGAATCCTAAACGCCGGCGTGGATTGTTTGCGGCGGCGCAAGAGCAGGATAATGACCACACTTTGGGCCAAATAAAAGGCAAGCAAACCGTGAGCCCATAATGAATAACGGATTTGGTCGGGATCCATCCAGATGGTTACTAAGGCAGCCGTGGCAAGAAAGAGCCGGGCAGTCGCCAACCAGCGTTCGATCCGGCGGACTTCGCCGGGGCTCATAGGAGCCCGCAGTCTCCAAAGAAAGCGATGTCGAAGTAGTTGAAATGGCAAGGAATTAAACCGGGTTAAAGGTGATTCTGTGACGGATATTATTGCCCCTCCGCCGCAAGAGCAAGAGAAACCTCTATATTACAACCGTCCAGCGCCGAGTTCTCCGGGTGCCAGAAAGGAACCAATCATGCCCAACCGGTGACTTCAGTAACATTTATGTGTGGACCAAAGTCTCTAGAATTGACTTGAATAGTATGACAGTGCGCTCCCGGATCTGGCTACTCGCCGCGATCGGCTTGGTTTTTATCCAGGCGATAGTCTCGCTTGTATTGTCTCCCGGCCCGGGGTTGGCTTCCGTCAGCGACGTTATACAGTGCCTACTACTACTTTCGGGCACACTCTCGTTCCTGCCCAATGTGCTTGCAAATCGAGGAAGAAGCCGGGCGTTCTGGGCGTTCCTGATGTTTGGAATTTCGCTTTGGCTGGCTTACCAGATGCTGTGGACATATTTTGAAGTGTTCCTGCATCAGGATGTTCCGAATCCTTTTGTGGGCGACGTTGTATTGTTTCTTCACTTTGTCCCGATGATGGCCGCACTTGCTGTGGATCCCAATTTAAACCGCGATGACCGCACACTAAAACTGGGGAGCCTGGATTTCACCATGTTGTTGTTGTGGTGGATGTATCTTTACCTCTTCGCGGTTATTCCGTGGCAATACGTGAAGACCGATGCGGCAGTTTACAGCGCCAACATAAACACTTTGTATTTGGCGGAAAAGTTTGTATTCCTCGGCTGCCTTCTGCTGATCTATCTGCGCAGCGGCGAAAAATGGAAGACGCTCTACGCGCACTTATTCGGAGCGTGCCTGACTTATTCCTTGAGCTCATACCTGGCGAACTGGGCACTGGCGAGAAATGTTTATCACTCCGGCAGCTTGTATGATTTGCCCTTGGCCGCGTCCATGGCGTGGATTACATGGGTGGGATTGTTTGGCCGGAACCTGGTTGCCAAAATGCCGCCGGCGACTTCACCCGAGCGGCCTCCCGTATGGATGGCCCGGCTTGGAATGGCGACTGTCTTTTCGCTTCCGCTCTTTGCGGCGTGGGCGATGTTCGACGCCAGCTCTCCGGCGCCGATCAAGAAATTCCGGCTAGTACTAACTCTGTGCGCGATGCTAGTCATGGGTACGATAATTTTTTTAAAGCAGCATTTCCTGGATCAGGAGCTCCTTGGCTTACTGCATGCTTCTCGAGAGTCATATGATAGTTTAAGCCGCGTGCAGGCCCAGCTCGTGCAATCCGAAAAGCTGGCCTCACTGGGTCAATTGGTAGGTGGAGCGGCGCACGAATTGAATAATCCTTTGACCGCGATGCTGGGGTATTCAGAATTGCTGTCTTCAACCGAGTTGAACGGAGAACAACGCGCCATCACCGAAAAAATTGTGCAGCAAGTGCGGCGTACTCAGAACCTTACGTCCAGTTTGCTGAGCTTTGCCAAACAAGCGCCTTTGGAGAAGCGCCTGCTGGATTTGAATGTGCTCCTCGGTACAACTGTAAAGCTTAACCAGCCGCAGCTGCGCACCGCCAATGTTCAGGTGCGAACCGAGCTGGGCCGGAACTTGCCGCAGATATTTGGGGATGCAAACCAACTTCTTCAAGTATTTCTTCACCTGACCACGAACGCGATGCAAGCGATGTCACCAAGAGGGGGGGATCTGGCGATCCGGTCGCACCTCAGCGGCGATCATATTCGTTTGGATTTTTCTGACAGCGGACCAGGAATCGAAGAGCCGGGGCGGGTGTTCGATCCCTTTTACACGACGCGGCCCGTAGGCCATGGCGCGGGACTAGGCCTCAGCGCTTGCTATGGCATCGTTCAAGAACACAAAGGAAAGATCACATGCCAGAACCGGCCGGAGGGTGGCGCAATGTTCAGCATCGAGCTTCCTGCGGCCGAATCTCAAGTGTCACCGATTGCGGGGAGCCATAGTCTCGCTGCCTCGTCTGCAAGGTAATAATTCTCGCATTTCCAACGTCGTAATCCGAATAACTTTTCGAAGGTATGGCGTGACCATTGCCGCCTTCGGAGTGGTCTAATTGATCCGTGGTCTAATTGACCCATGACCAGACGCCGTTGGATTGCCGACGAGGTTTCGGGCAATCGCGCTGCGCTCACCGGGCCTCACGCGCAACATCTCTCACGAGTTCTTCGGGCGCGCGTTGGTCAAAGATTCGATATCGCAACGGGAACAACGGTTCGAACGGGCGTGGTGACCAGGGTTTCTGATTCACGAGTGGAATTTGAGTTGGGTGAGGAATATCCGAGCCAGGCCGCTACCGCCATCACGCTTGCTCTCGCCATCTTCAAATTTGACCGCATGGAGTGGGCGATTGAAAAAGCCACCGAATTGGGCGTAGCGCGAATTATTCCGGTTGTAGCGCAGCGTACTGAATCTCATCTCGCGGCGGCAGCGGCAAAGCGCAGCGAACGCTGGCAACGGATTGCACGACAGGCGTCGGAACAGTGTCGGGGATCCGCAGCTCCGGAAATCGCGCAGCCAATTAAGTTGAAAGAATTACTGAAATGTCCGATCAAGGTCCGTATCGTGCTTTCGGAACTGGAGCAAGATTTGATGCTGAAGGAAGCCATCCCCGATCAGACCAAGCACATTAGCGTCGCAATAGGACCTGAAGGAGGATGGTCGGGAGGAGAGCTCATCCAATTCCGAGATGCCGGATGGGTGTCCGCTTCGCTGGGGAATACAATCTTGCGCGCCGAGACTTCTGCCATTGCCGCAATGGCGGTGATTCTTTCGGAATTGCACAGCTAATATTCTCAAACCTGTCTGCTATTCTCCTCCTGAGTGGCATCCTCAAAGATATTTGCGCAGCGACTTGAGTTCATCGCTGACCCACGGCAGCAGGGGGCGATCGAACACGTTCACGGACCGATGCTGGTCGTCGCTGGCGCTGGCACGGGGAAGACGACCGTTCTCACGCGGCGCATTGCACACCTCGTTCGCAAGGGACACGCCCGTCCCGAGGAAATTCTGGCTGTCACCTACACCGACAATGCGGCTCGCGAGATGCGGGAGAGGGTTGAAACTGACCTCGGCAGCAACGCGGCCCAGATCTGCACTTTCCACGCCTATTGCAATAATCTTCTGATCGGCCAGAAAAACAACTTCGGCGTATTGGACGACAAGGACCTCTGGATTTATCTGCGCAAGCGGCTCCGCGACCTGCGTTTGGAATATTTCATCCGCGCCGGGAACCTCACAAAGTTTCTCGACGACCTCCTGGATTTCATGCGCCGCTGCCAGGACGAATTGGTGGGACCGGAGCAATATTCAGAATATGTGCAGCGGCTTGAGCGCGGTGAATTGCCCATTCCGCGCGTATGTAAATCAAAGCACGCCGCGGAATTGAGCGAGGACGAAATCTTTGGCAGATGCCGGGAAATTGCGCGCGTGTACGCTACCGTCGAGGGAATGCTCCGCGAGGAAAACCTCGGCACGTTTGGGCACATGATCACGCGTGCCTACCAATTGCTTGAGGACTACACACTCCTATCGCGCGAACGCAAACGAACCCGTTTCATTCTTGTGGATGAATTCCAGGACGCTAATTTTGCCCAACTCAAGATCCTCCAGAAACTCGCGGGGGAAGAACAAAACATCTTCGCCGTGGGCGATCCCGATCAGGCTATTTACCGCTTCCGGGGAGCATCCAGCGCGGCGTTCAACTTGTTTCAGCGAAACTTCCCGACCGCCGCATTGATCGCGCTGGAAGAAAATCGCAGATCCACTACTCCTATCCTTCAATGCTCCTATGCGCTGATCTCCAAGAACTCGACGAATATTGATTTGAACGGGCCATCGAGATGGCCCGTCGCACACATGTCCGGCGCGCAGACTGTTGGTTTCGCTTACAAGCGCGCGCCTCTGATCTCGGCCCGCGATCAGACAGTACTCGATGACCGAGGCGAAGTACAAAGTCGTCCCGTTGATATTGTTGTCTTCGGCGTGAAGGAATTGGAAGCATGGGACATTGTTTCGCGGATACGCAACCAGCAGAAACAATCAGGTTGCCGATGGAGCGACATTGCGGTGCTCTATCGGCAGCACTCCCATCGCGATGAAGTTGCCATCGAGCTAGCCGAGCAGGGTGTTCCCTTCTCCATCGAGAATATGGATGTCATGGATACGCCCGAAGTACGCGATCTATTCGCCTGCCTTGGTGCGGTTGTTTCCGACACCGACAGCGCGAGTTTCTTCCGCGTCGCTGCGTTACCGCAGTTCGCGATAGATCCGGAAACACTGCGCGCTGGAATCAGGGCGCTTCCGAAAAACGCGCAGAGCGCTGGCGTATCGTTGGTGCTTAGAGAAACCGAAGGCGGACAAGCGGTGCTGGAAGCCGTGCGCAACGTCCGCGAAGAAATCGCAGCTTCCGGCGCGAATACTTCGGCGGCGTTACAGATCATTATGCGCCGCTTTCATTTTGACCGGCAGTCACCCGCTCTTAAGGCCGTAATGGATTTTGTGAATTTATGGCAGGGCAAGGTCCTTACCAAGAGCGGAGACATTCTAGAATTTGTCAAATATCTCGCCAACTTTCGCGAGGCCAGGGGAAGCATTTGCCTTCCCTCAAATGACGAAAATGCGGTTCGCCTGCTTACCGCACACTCCGCCAAGGGCCTCGAGTTCAAGCATGTATTCATTCTGCGCGCCAGTTCTCCGTCATTCCCTTCCAGTTATAAAGAACCGTTATTCGAATTCCCCCGGGAGCTTTATGACTCCGATTCGGCCGCGCAAGGGGACGACAAGACGCTCCACGAACAAGAGGAGCGCCGCCTCTTTTACGTCGCCATGACTCGCGCTCGCGACTTCCTCACGATTCACGCGAAACAAGGGACGGGCAAGACGGATAAAACTCCGCCCGGTTTCCTTCGTGAACTGTTGAAGGATGCAAGCCTCGCGCCGTGGTTGCAGCAATCTGTTGCGGACGGG
>PNAR01000187.1 GCA_003169715.1 Acidobacteriaceae bacterium
ACCGCGATTCCCGCGCAGTGCGTCCCATGGCTGTAAGATCCGAAAACTTTATCGGCCTCGAAGATCTTCTGACGCATCTGGTCTGGAGTAAAAGTGCTGACCTTTCTCTGCACTTCATCCGCATCTGGTGAATCAATGCCTTCTTCGATATCCAGTAATCCCTGCATCAAACCGCGCCACTCCGGATATTCCTTTTCTTGCGCAGGAGTCAACGGGTATAACCACGACGTGGAAGGTCCACCGCGGTCATCGAAAGCCAGTCCGTGCGCGCCGCTTGCGGTCGGCTTTGGGTCGGTGAACAGTTGATTGGGAAAGAGAGAAACGTCAGTACCCGAATCCCAAATCGCCACCAACACTGGTGACAGATTTTGATCCTTCGTAATTGTGACTTCGCGTGCGCCCCAAATGTCAGGCTTAACGGTGTTGTGAGCGGAGATGTAATGCTTCAGAACCTCGCTGCGAGCGGAGTTTAGTGGAACGGTCGACTTCAAAATACTTCGATTCGAGATGAGATCCCACGCCTCCACATTATTGAGCGCGCCCGACTTCTGCACGGCAGGGTCGAGTTCGGTCTCGACATCACCAATAGCCACCGCTCTCGTAAATATCCGGCTGCCTCGGTAGGATTCCTTCATTTCGTCCTGCACGACATCCCACGGAAGCGCGTTAATTGCATCTTGATAGTTTTTGGAGAAAGCCTGCTCGAAGGCCGCACCGCTGGTCGTGCCCGTATCAATTGCAGCTTGCAATCGCGCCCGCGCAAAAAGGCCTGTGGTCAACTTCGCCGACGGCTTCTCTTGTAGGGCACGCAAGGCACCCACCGTTTTCAGCGCCTCCTCGTTTTCGCCGGCCAGTTCCTGCAAATCGAGTTTCGCTCCAAGCAGAGTGCGCATCGTTGACTTATCGTCAATCTCATCATCACGAAAGATGGTGTCCAGGTCGGAACGGACCTTCATCGCAAAAGCATTGAAGGTGGCGTCATCAGCCTGCACCAACTGAGATGCGGACCCGGTTACGGGATAGCTGAAGCGAGGCAGATCAGCCTGGTTCGTAACCTTCTTCTTCTCAGCAGACTGCGAGTGGACGAAAGGGGCGATTAGCAGAAAGCAAGTAGCGAGGCTACACGCGATCCAATGGCGCCTCAGCATGAAACACCTCCCAGTTTGAGATCGAAACGAAGTGGAATCAGAGAGAGAAGTCTAGGTGCTCGAATGAGCGCCCGTCAAGGTTCGGTGACCCGCAGATGCTCTATTGCGCGGATGTTCCCGAGTCGTGGAGGAGGATAACATCATCCTTGGCGTCAATTCGCAGCACGGCGATGCGCTTGCCGTCAGGCGACCACCGAAAATCACGGATATGCTCGGATTTGAAATTCGTAATCTGCCTCTCCTTTGAGCCATCGAGGGGGACAGCCCAGATATTCTCCACTCTCCTTTCCTCACGAACCACGGCGAGGGCCTTGCCGTCCGGAGTGAAGTGGAAGTTACCGCTGGAACTAGGGCCTAAAGAGTGGGAGGCAGCGTGGAAACCTGGATCCAGGTTGATAAAACGAACTGAAGGCGTCGGGTGAGCTTCCAGATTCACCAACAAGATCCGGTCGCTGTAGGTTCGGGTTTCCGGCGATGCCAACTCTACCAATGCCGCCAGTGTGTTCCCGTCAGGCGAGAGCGCGACCGCGCGTATTAAAGAGTTGGCAATAGCGGTTCCAGGGACCATTTCGGGTTGGCCGCCCGCCAGTGACAGGCGCATCACGCCGCTGGGCTTGCTGACGTCACTGTAATACAAAAATTTCTTGTCCTGCGAACAACTCCAAAGGACAAAGGTGCCGCCGCCGGGCGTGAGCGGAGTGGGATCAGAACCGTCGGCGCTGGCTCGCCAGATTCTCCATGCATTTCCACCTCCATGTTGCAGCCAGGTTAAGGCGATGGAACGGCCACGGTCGCATGACGCAACATCTTTCATAAGGCTTGCAGGGTCGCTCAGAACAGTCGCGACATTGCTTCCGTCAGTCTGCATCCGCAGCAGACGCCCTCCTTCGGAGACGAGCAGTCGGCCGTCGGCGGACCAGTCGAATCCGTACAGCGCCTCCTGCCGGGAAATGCCGGGAACGGGGGAGCCAGAACCGGCCCCCGTTGCGGGCACAATGTCAATTTCGTTCGCCCATTGTATCTGCATGGTGGCGAGAGTCATGCCGTCGGTGGAGATGGAGAGGGAGTAATGCGACGCGAGACCGTTGGTGATGGGGCGGAACTTGCCCTCCGGATAGGAGAAAGCTCCGATCTGCTGATGACCAGGCTGGCCCCTAACTGAATAAACAACGAAAATCGTGCGGCCGTCTGGAGCCCAGGCGATCGCGAAAGTGAGCTTGTCGTTAAACTTCGTGAAAGACTCTATCCGTTTGCTGGCGAGATCGAACATGTCCATTTCACTAAACACGGCACCGGAATCAAACGAAGAGATTGCGATGCGGCTGCCGTCTGGCGACCAGGCCAGATTCAGCGGAGAGTGTGGCACGGGCGCAATGAGCAGCACCTGTTCGTCACTGCCATCGGCATTAGCCTCAAGCAAGCGCCACTTGCCAACCTCTGGGTCATTCAACCGGGCATACGCGATGTACTTGCCGTCAGGAGAAATTGTGGTATCACTGTCCACGTCTTTCGTGATCAGGTCCGGCGTGCCACCAAGGACCGGGGCGCGGAACAGGTTGTAGTCGTTTGTCGTGCCAGCGGCGGACTCGCGAAAGTAGATGTAGTTGCCGTCAGGCGAAAACATCGGGCTCACAAAAGACTCGCTCGACTCAGGGACGACCTGAGTGTTGCTGCCGGTGGGGATGTTGCGAAGCCAGAGGCTCTCCTGCCCATTGTCATTCTGGACGACAAGAAGGAATTTTCCGTCGGGAGAAATCGAGGCTGCTCGGGATTGGCCGGTGTTGGTCGCCTGAGTCATCGCGAAGGTCTGGAAGGGTTCGGGGCGGGCGCGGTGAAGAAAAGCATAAATACCATAGCTGGCAGCGGCGGCAAAGAAAATGACGAGCAGGCTGACCGCGGCAACGCCGAGTTTGTGCTCGCGCGCGACGGCGCTAACACTGGACGAGCTTGAGGCGTTGGCGGGCAAAGATGCGCCAGCGTCAGAGATGGTACCGGTGCCAGGCCCTGCGCTGGCGGATGGCGTAGTCGAAGAGGCGCTGGCAAACGACGGCGTGATCCGGCTGGTGGAACCAACATCGCGCTTGAGGCGTTGGAGATCGGCGCGTAACTCTGCGGCATGCTGGTAACGCAGGTTGCGATCTTTTTCCAGCGCCTTATGGATAATTTCCTCGAGTCGGGCTGGCAGGCCGGGGTTCCAACGCCCGGGCGCAACGGGCGCGTGATGAAGAATTGCGTCGAAAACGGCAGCCGAGGTTTCTCCGGCGAACGGAAGTTTGCCGGTCGCCATTTCGTAGAGCACCGCACCAAAGGAAAAAAGATCAGTGCGCAGGTCCAAATCTTTTCCGAGCGCCTGCTCGGGCGACATGTAGGCGATTGTGCCAAGCGCGGCACCGGGGCTGGTTAGTTGCCGCTCGAACTCCAGAGTCGCAACAGTCGCCTCTGTTCCCGGCTTTCCGGAAACCTTGGCCAAACCAAAATCAAGAACCTTGGCGATTCCGCGGCTGGTGACAAAGATGTTGGCGGGCTTGATGTCGCGATGAACGATGCCTTTGGCGTGAGCCGCGTCTAGCGCATCGGCGATCTCGGCGGCCAAGCTGAGCAAAATCTCCAACTCCATCGCTTGGCCGCCGATTCGGTGCTTCAGCGTCAGCCCGTCAAGAAATTCCATCGCGATGAAGGCATGGCCGTCCTGCTGACCAATGTCGTAAATGGTGCAGATGTTCGGGTGATTCAGGGCGGAGGCCGCCTGCGCTTCGCGTTGAAAGCGCGCCAACGCGTGCGGGTCGTGGGCAACGTCCTCGGGCAGGAACTTGAGCGCGACAAAGCGGCGCAGGCGTGCGTCCTCGGCCTTATAGACGACGCCCATGCCACCGCCGCCGACTTTCTCTACAATGCGGTAGTGCGAAATAGTTTCGCCGATCATTCCGATCCAATCATTCCTATCCAATCATTGCTGACAAACAAATCCAGGTTGCCGCATGGTATGGCGCCCGCCCAGCGATAGGCAACTCGCGCCTATGCCCGCGGATTTCGAGTCGGTGCAGCAGCTCGGCCGATTCTGCGCAAATGGCCGGCAACGCGGACGGCAGAAACTTCGGAATCGCGTTACCTACGCCTGCCCCGCACAACGGTAGCAGACAGAGGCTCGCCGCGAGTTTCCGCGGGTTGAAAACCGGGGATCTCAACCCTTCACTATCCACTTCCTCATCTTTCTTAATACCGATTCCGGCGCTTCCACCTCAAGTTCGACGAAGCTCTCTCTGTAGCGACGCGAATAAATTTGTGATTTTGCCTCCAACGTCGCCAATATTTTCCCTTCATTTTGCGGAATATGAAGAGTCACATGGTTGAGCGCGTCTCCTGTCAGCATCTGGTCAATCCGTTGCAGAAGCGCGCTTAAGCCCATTCCTTTTGCTGCGGAAATGTTCACTGTGCTCTCATCGTCGCGCAAAGACTCGCGCTCCTCCGGCAGAAGATCAATCTTATTCATAACCCGGAGTCGAGGCTTCCCTTGCACCTCAAGCTCTTTCAGCACCTTCTCAACTTGCGCGTCCTGTTCTACGGATAGCGGGCTACTGGCATCCGAAACATGCAAGATCAGGTCCGCACGTTGCAGTTCTTCCAGGGTTGCGCGAAATGCGGATACGAGTGTGTGAGGAAGATTGCGAATGAATCCTACTGTGTCCGAGAGCAACACTTCCCGGCGCGACGGCAATGAAATCGCCCGGATCGTCGGATCCAGCGTGGCAAACATTCTCGGCGACTCTACGACCGCGGCCTGGGTCAGGGCATTAAATAAAGTGGATTTCCCCGCATTCGTATATCCCACCAGAGCAACCATTGGAACCGCGGTGGATTCACGCCGTTGCCGCTGTTGTGCGCGAACCTTCCGCACACGTTCCAGTTCCTCCTTCACATGACGAACCCGGCGGAAGATTTTCCTGCGGTCGGTTTCGAGCTGAGTTTCTCCGGGGCCGCGTGTCCCAATTCCTCCTCCAAGCTGAGACATCTCTATGCNNGGACATCGCCGCGCCGTGGCCGGTGAGCCTCGGGAGCAGATAATTCAACTGCGCCAGCTCGACTTGCAACTGCCCTTCGCGGGTTCGAGCGTGTCTGGCGAAAATATCAAGAATGAGTTGCGTCCGATCAATCACCCGGATGCCAACAACTTTTTCGATATTGCGCTGCTGGGAAGCGGTCAGGTCATGATCGAACAAAAGAAGATCGGCCGAGACGGACGCGGCAGCACCCGCAATCTCCTCCAGCTTCCCCTTCCCTATCAGGGTCGCGGCATCGGGCCGATCCCGGCGTTGCAGGAATTCGCCGGCGATCTCGGCGTTCGCGCTGGCTGCGAGAGATCGCAATTCATTCAAAGATTCTTCGGCAGTAAACTCAGGAACAGGCGGGGCCTTGGAAGATACCGAATTTGCCGTCAATTCCCTTCCCTTACCTCCGTGAATGGTTCGTCCGTCAACCGGCGATGACTTCGCGTGCCCGGTCCGCTTGCGATAGTCCAAGCCGACCAAAAAGGCGCGTTCGCGAGGACTCGCATTTGTTGGACCTGTCGGCCTCGAATGGGAAACCTTGCGCGGCCGATTGGATTGTGGACCTGGCAAATGGAGGATGCCTACGCTTCGTTCGTGGGTGACGTGGTGGGCTCGCCAGAGGGCGACCCGGCGACTAATTCGCTTCCAGCGGGCGCGGTCTTGTCACCGTGAGTGTGAGACGTACGGCCCATCGCCACCGTGGAAATGGCGTGCTTAAAGATAAGCTGCTCCTGATTGTTCGTATCCAGCACCACGGAGTATTTATCGAACGACCGGATGCGCCCTGTCAGCTTGACGCCGCTCAACAAATAAATTGTGACGTTGGTTCTTTCCTTCCGAGCCGTATTAAGGAATGAATCCTGTATGTTCTGCGCCGGCTTACTTTCCATTGCCGATCTCCTCGGCCTCTGATCGCGAAGCCTCTGTAATGCTGAGTTCTCTCAAATTCCCATACTCGGCCCGGTTATCTCAGATGCAGTTCGCCCAATTGCGGCGTAAGAAAACCACAAAATGTATGCGCGACATCAATATCGGTACAATACGGCCTGTCGGACGATTTTTCAACTGATCTAGTGTAGAGACGTAGCTTGCTACGTCTGTCCGTTGACTCGGGCCCGACCCTATTTAAATTGACGATTATCCCGATCGGAGAATTTGATGCCTGTTCCAAACCTAACCATTGCGTTCGCACCCCTGGTATCACTGCCACGGGACTTTAACACCAACCTCTTGATGTTATTCCGGTGGGTACACCTCGTCGCCGGAATCACGTGGATAGGACTGCTCTATTTTTTCAACCTGGTGAATGTGCCCTTCATGAAAGAGATTGACTCGACTACAAAAGCGAAGGTGATCCCACGGCTCTTGCCTCGCGCCATGTGGTGGTTTCGATGGTCTTCTGTCGTAACCGTTATTGCCGGCATTGCATATTGGGGAAACACCGTGGGAACCGACGCGCGAAATGGCGGGGCTCACGGAGGCGGCGCGATGGCCAGCTTTTTCATCATTTGGACTGTGACTTGGGCAGTTCTTTATGCGCTGCTGATTCCGGGTAAAGGGCTATTGAATAACGGCCCTGTGCTGGCGGTCCTAGTCACGATCATCATCATCGCCGCCTCATGGTTGTTCTTAAGTCTCAACGATCATGGATGGGAGAGCAATCGCCTGCTTGCCATAGGAATCGGCGGAGGCTTGGGATGGGTAATGATGCTAAACGTCTGGGGCGTAATCTGGCGAATTCAAAAGCGGCTTATTCAGTGGACTGCGGCAAACGCCGCGAACGGAACGCCAATCCCAGAGAAAGCCACGCGCATGGCCCGAATGGCGTTCCTGACCTCAAGAATCAGCGCATTCCTAACGATTCCACTTTTGTTCCTCATGGGTGCGGCAAGCCACTACCCGATGTTCGGACGATAGGGCCAAGACTCTTGAATGACAAAAAAATAAGGGAGGCTCGACAGAGCCTCCCTTCGATCGCTTTCGCTAACACAACTAGAACGTTATCTTGCCGACAAGCCCCATAGTGCGGGCATTGCTTCCGAATACTGACTTCGGATTATTGAAGTTAACGTTGCCAGGAGTCAGATAGTTCAAGTAACCGCCAGTAGTTGTGTTGAAGCTATTTACGTCGTTTACACCCAATCCGCTGCCAGGATTGCTGCCTGGAATATATTGGGGATGGTTAAGGATGTTGCCGACCTGTGCCCCGAGACGGAATTTCACTCTTTCGGTGATATTCAAGTCTTTGTAAAGGCCAATATCAATATCATCGGTCGGCTGAGTCGCCAGGGTGTCGCGCCCCGCCGTTGCCAAAGCGCCCGCTCCGGCCTTTATGTATTCAGCAGAGGGGTTGTTTGCAAGATATGCCACAACCTGACCCACATTGGGTCCGCTCAACGCCTTTAGGGATGTTATGCCGCTACCCGTCCCAGAGACCCCGGCGGGGTTGAAAACCGCGCGATCCCCAGCGCTGTCGCCGTTCAGGTTTGCATCCAATGCTGATTGCACATCGGCCCATTCTGGTGATTCATAGGTGTAAATCGGGCTGAATCCCCAGTTGCCCACCACATTCTTCATGAACCAGTTTCCACCCTTGAAGTACGGTAGATCATACACAGCCGCGATGGTAAAGCGATGCGTGCGGGATAAAGGAGAAACGGATCTTTCCGCAGCAAAGTTCCCGAAGTCCTGGGGCCGCCGGGGAGTTAAGCTGGTGGAAAAGAAATCCGCAGTATCGTTGTCAATGGTACGGCTGTAAGTGTAAGCGGCTTGAAACGTCAAGCCACCGCTGAAGCGTTTCTTTAGCTGTGTCTCCAGACCATTGTAATTTGAGCTGCCGAGCGGCAAATCAGCCACAATGCTGTTCCCGAAACCCGCGTTGCAGTACGCAGCAATATTCGACCCGCACGGGCCAGGAGCGGCTTTTAAAGAGGCTACAGTGTTCGGCAGGGCATCCAACGTTGCCTGCGAGGGAGCCTGAAGATAAGTAGGCAGGAAAGCAGAAGGCGAAACCAGAGACTGCCTATTGATTCGATCCTGCACGTCAAGGTGCACGCCGCGGTCGCCGACATAGTTAATTTCAGCAGTGAAATCCTTGCCAAACGAGTGCTGGATTCCAAGGTTCCAATTGATCGAATACGGCCATTTTGTGTGCGGTGGGATCCAGGCCGAAGTAGAACCAATCGCGTCCGCTTGACTCAAAGTGGATATACCGGTTCCACCTCCTCCTAATCCTCCGCTACCCAGGAAGTTGGGCGTGCCGATAGTCAAATCCGGTACGTCATTGGTAGAACCAATTTGCGGGGGCGGCGCCAGAATGCCGATGTTGTCGTACAGAACATCGTAAGCCAGACCAAAGCCGCCGCGAATCGAAGTGTTGCCGCTTTCACCCGGCGAATAGGCAAATCCAAGGCGGGGAGCGAAGTTCTTCTTGGGTGAATCAGGTGCTGAGAATAACAACGGCTCATTCACGCCTGAAACAATGATTCCAGGCTGGTTGGATATCTCGTTGAGAGACTGACGAGCTTCGCCGGTTGGAACGCTGTTGTATTCCCAGCGCACGCCAAGGTTCAGAGTAAGGTGAGTATCCACGCGCCAACTGTCATTTACGTACCCGTAGATCCCTTTTTGGTTGCCGTAATATACGCTGGAGCCAGCGCTGCGCTCACCGATAATATCGGGAGAGAAGTCCTCCAGATACATCTGGGTAGAGTTGTATTCGTAGTCGCCTCTTTCACGCTGGGTGAAGGTCTGCGGAGAAATATACCAGCGGTACTCGCCTCCGAATTTCAGCGTGTGCGCTCCCTTTGTCCAAGTGACATTGTCCACGCCGTTATAGAAATTCTGAATCGTTTCTTGCGGAGCGTTCGAATCAGGGCCGATATTAACGCCGCCCAGATCATTCAGAAGAACGTTGGGAAATGCATCTAAGCCAGGATATTTGAAGTTACCCGCCGGAGTTGTATTTGCGTACCGGTTAAACCCGACACGGAACTCGTTCAGCACCGAAGGCGTGAAAGTGTGATACTCGCCGAGGGTAAACAAATAAAACCGAAATGGCGTGTTCAGATAAAACGCGGGCAGGCTCGCAGCCGTATCGAGAGTATCCACCTTGTTAAAAACGTAGCGTCCGCGGATTTGATCCTTTTCGGACATGTTGTAATCCACGCTCTGGACGAAATTTTCGGAGTTTGAAAATGCCGGGGCGGAGAACGTAATGGGACCGACCTCGACCGTTCCAGCAGGGCAACCCCCATTAACTGGCGCGTTGTATGTACCAATCTGGCCAGGCTCAGCCGAACGAGCTGCCTTATCGTACTCAATGCAGCCACCATTTGCCGCTCCCGCGGCCACCGGAGCTACGGGCATATATTGTTTAAGAATCGCGAAATTGTTCGCGCTCAGACCCGGGTCCGTCTGAATTGCGGCATAACCTGCCGCCGTGGGACTGAAAACCTCAAGGCCGCTGCTTCCGGTTGTCCCAACCGGCTGGCGCTCAAAATCAGTAAAGAAGAACAACTTGTTCTTCACGATCGGGCCGCCCAGTGTGCCACCGTAGCGGTTGTTGTCGAATCGAGGATTCGTTGTAATCCCCTGAAGCGAGTAAAAGTTGTCCAACGCATCCAGATTGCGGTTCCTGAAATATTCATAGGCCGAACCGTGGAAGCCGTTGGTACCGCTTTTGATCGTAGTATTGAACTGACCGCCCGATGAATGTCCAAACTCGGCGTTGAACTGGTTCTCTAATAGCGTGAAGTTCTCGACAGCGTCGTTAGGGACGGTAATCAAAGCTCCCGTCACGGACTTATTATTGTTGTCAACGCCTTCTACGGTGAAGTTGTTGTCGCGTGGGCGCTGTCCACCAACGGAAGGCCCCATACCCAAACCCATAGCGCTTGCATTCGTGACTCCGGGACTTAGCATCGACAAGTTCAAGACACCGGCGCCACTGGACGCGAGTCCCAGATCTTGGGAGTACGTGGAGTCATAGGTGCTTTGCAATTGCGCCGAGGACGTGTCTACCGGCGGAGCGACACCGGATACTTCCACGGTGGTCGCGCTGCTGCCGACTTCCAGCTTGACGTTTGCTGTGCCGGTCTTATTGAGTTCCACCGGAATATTGGTAAGGGTAGTGGTCTTAAAATTCGGTGAACTGGCCGTAATGTTGTAGTTGCCGACTGGCAAATCGTTAAACCGATAGTCGCCCAGCGTTTTGGTCGTGGCAGTTTCGGTTTGGCCGGTAGCAACGTTAACCGCCGTTACTGTCGCGCCATTTACAGCGGCGCCCGACGGATCAAAAACCGTCCCCGTCAAACTGCCATCAATGGTTTGGCCAAACGCTGAAATCGTTACGAGAGCGAAAGCCGCCAAGGTTGCCAGCACTACCGCGAAACGCTTAAGACTTGAAACTGTATTCATCACCATTTCTCCTGGGGAACTCAAATTGCGCACCACGAACTTCAATACATAACTCTTGAGAACATACTGTAGAAGCAAGTGCCGTTCCAAAGGAATACCCCATCATTGTCGTTTAAATACTTACACTTACATCGCTAGCATAAACGGCCACTACTATTAACAATATTGTCCAGGCTAGCAATCTATGGAATCATGTATCTCGCTGTCAGCGGACTCGGGTACCGCTGCTCAGATAATCAAGCTCGCCACGCGGAGGGTCGTATGGGAAGGATTCAAGTAAGGTAAAGCCCCCTTTAAATAGTAATACTCAACGCTGACCGACAATCGAACCTCGAATTTTTCCCGCCCTAACGATGCCTGCCGCGTCGTGATACCGGAGCTTCCTTCACCTCTCCAGGATTCAAAACTCGGTGAACGATGGGTGTGTTCAGTTTGTACTTTCGTTCGATCACGTTTCCGCTGTCATCCCTCACCCGCAGTACAAATACTGGCAGCGTGCCCTCTTTATCAAAGTTTTCCTGCGAAACCGTGACTGGCAGCACGCCCCTTAGATTATGTTCGCGATAGGCGGTCTCATAACGATGCCGTCTCACATTCCATGTGAATACGCGAATCTGGTTATAGTCGAATGGCAGCCCATCTTTCGGTTCGGTAAACAACACCAGATACTGCGGCACTTTCTTGTCCCCATCAGGAACCTGATCGAGCACAAAAAATGCGACCATCCGTTGCCCCTCTGAGTATTGTGCTATCTCAAGCGGAACGTCCAAATCAACCATCCGCGCCAGCAACCAGCCAGTTCTTCCCTGCTGATCGCGGATTAGCCACCAGTCTTCCATCGGGACGCCCGCCGCCTTGCTTGGGTTCGCCGCTTTCGCGGACACGGCGGGAACGCCCTTCTCCACCGTCGCACGCTTCAACATGAGGACTTTCGATCCCTCATTTAACTGGTAAAGATGCTCCGTCTCGCGGCCGGGGCTGACGTGGAGATTAGTGTCATTGCGGGTTGTGCCGGCGGCCTCCACCGGATCATTTTTCTCCTGTTGCGCGAGCTTCTGAAACCCCTCGTACACCTGCTCGGAGGCTAGGAACCGCTGCTCAATCCATCCTTCTTGTCCGCCCGGAGCGCGGACTTTCACGAAGCGGCGGTCACGGTCGAGCACCTCGACGCGCTCCCCATTTTTCACGACTCCAGTTTTGTTAAATACCGCGGCGATGCGGTCCCGTAACATCGCTTGCGGAACCGAGACATAAGCGACCTCGAGCACTCGACCGCGGCTGCGATTGCACGATGTCGAGCAAAGGCATGCGGCAGACAGCAACAGAAGCAGCCAAATTGAAGGTAAGTGAACCGCAGGTTTCACAGGGATACCACAATATATCCCAACGACGGCGTTTTACGAGTCTGGTCTCGTCAAATGAATATGAGTACGAAATAGGCGACGCCCAAATCGGGGTCATGAAAATCGCAGTTTCCATGGCGCGCGTCGAATTCTTTGCGGCACTAAACGCTATTTCCAGCGAGAACCGGGGCGAAGACAATTCAAAATCCCAGCCGCGCCAACTTTTACATTAAGGTTCCTCCGTTAGGGTTTTTCTTGACATCACCGCCCCCGTGTCATAGCTTGGCCATCTCATTGCAGGCAGCAATGACAACAACTTGCCGCCTGCTTCAGATCCTCAGCTTCCCCTGTCGGTGGCACCTCGCCAAGTCGAATGTGGGCTTGGAATATTTCATCAGGGGGAGAGCTGTGTCCATGAACGAATCCGCCGAAAATGTCTCGTTTTCCCGGGACATCCTGCCATTATTTAGACCCACAGACATCGAGCACATGAGAACCTTTGGAGTTTTTCTGCACAAATACGAATGGATGTCTCAACCTTCGAACGCCCGCAACGTATATCGCCATCTGAACGGAGAAGCCCAGCCGCAAATGCCATTAGGCGGCCCATTCTGGAGCGAGCAGCAATTAGATCTCTTGAAGCGATGGGTTGATGAAGGATTTCAGCCGTGAATCGGGCCGAATCGCCGGACTCGCAGCGCGCCCATTCTCCAGTTGAGCGGTACGAGCGGAGGTAGGAAATGGCACGAGGTCCACACATGGGTGAACAGTCGGGACTAGCGAACCCGAACAGGAAAAAGATCGGTTGCGACACGCACTCAGGGCAATCCCGCTTCATTTTTCGGGGGACCTCGGGTTGCGAAACACACCCCACTTCCCCTCGATTATCGGCCACCGCCGCTCGTGGAATTGCTCGCTTAGAAGCCGCTTACTCCACAAGAAGACACTTTAGTTATTGGAGGGCCTCAACTGTGAGCGTAACGCCCTGCCCGGTGACGCTCGTGCTGCCAGAATAGAAGAGAATCTGCAAAGTCTGAGCGCTGGACCACGACAGGCCCGACAGTGAAGTACCAGACGGTGCAAGCTCGGCGCTGTTCCCATTAGTCGGAACGATCCCTGAGGCTTCTCCCGTAGTAGATCCCGTATTGAGAATGTTCACGTTGTAGTACTGGTACCCTCCACTGTTGGTGGGTGTTCCGCCACCGAACACGTTTACCCCGTGTAGTTGAAGCTCGGTGTCGCCTTGTGATGTGCCCGAGATGGCAACCACAGTCGTGATTCTAATACCCTGATTGGTGGAAATGGTATTTGCCGGTATGGTACAGGAATAAATCGTCTCCCATGTGCTGTTTCCGGCAATTGCACTTGTGGGGCCGCTCGAACACAGGACGGTGACGGCAGCGGAGCTCTTCAAGCTCGTTGCCAGCGCTAGCGAAATCACTGCGGCGAGAAAACACATTGACGCTTTCACAGAATCCTCCTAGAAAGAAATTATGAGCGGGGCACACCTGATCCTAGGCTTCGCCCGAGCCAGGGTCAAGAGCGCTCGGCGAGGATAGCCTTCCACAACTAAAGGACGTTAGTCCACTGTCAGTGTCGCCTGCCCTGTGATGAGACCAGACGTCGCGGTTATCGTCGTTGTCTGATCCGGCGGGATTCCAGTCGTCACGGTCGTGAACAAGCCTGAGCTATCAATGGTCCCAGCGCTCGGATTGGAGGTAGCCCACGTCACGCTGGATGTGATGTCCTGGGTCGTGCCGCCCGCCAAAGTCGCCACAGCCTTGTATTGCTGCGTACTTCCCTCAGTTTTTGTAGAGCTCGTCGGCGTTACCGCGATCGAAGTTATATTTGCCAGCGCAATAGTGATTGTGGTCGAACCGCTTACCGTTCCCGATGCAGCGGTAATTGTAGCCTGTCCTGGCGAGACTCCTGTTACCAACCCAGTCGTATTGATGCTGGCGATTGTGGAATCAGAAGTGGACCAAAAGGCTTTGCTGGTCAAATCCTGCGTAGTGCCATCGTTAAAAGTCCCAGTTGCCGCCATCTGCAAGGTGCTTCCCTGCTGGAATGTGGGAGTGGTCGGACCCACAGTGAGGGTTGACAGCGTGGGATTCACGAAAAATCCCCTGCACCCCACCGCGAACGCCAGCGCAACAATCGCGATGAGTCCGTTTAGCAACTGAAACTTCCGGTTCTGCTTATGCATTTTAAACAACTCGATTTACCAGGGTCGTTTCCCGACAGGCCTTTAAATAAATTGTAGCAGAGACCATTCCGCAAATACGCGACACCCGGACATGTACCAGAGTGTGCATGAGATGTTGTCTAATTCATTTTCCCACTAAGAGAAGAATGCCAGATTGAGCCACACTTGCAGGAAAAAAGTATCATGTGTGGCGCGGACCTGCCCTGAGCGAAGTCGAATGGGGCCCCCGCCCGCGAAAGGCCTGTTTGAGAGTACGACCCGGTGTGATGCCGGAAGGTACTTGTCCAAACACTCTTCTGACTGCCTAATTCGTCCGCTTGGCTTTTGCGATTCGCTCGTCAATCAGTTTGCGCCCGGCGAAGCCTTCACTGACGCTATGCCAGTGCGTAATTCCATCCTCGCCAAGCTTCCAGCAGAGCAGCACCGTGCTCCCGTCCACTTCGCAGGGAAAATCCAGCAGCCCGATATCGAGGTCTTTCACCTGCACGCCAATGGCATCAATTTCAGCCATCGCGTCTTTCACGCGGTGAATTGTCTTCTCCCGCTCCGCCTTGCGCCGGGCCATTTGCACGACGTTGACCAGCAGGCCCCCGCTCAAGAATACCCGATGCGCTAATGCCTGGAATTCCAAATCAACGGCTTCGATCAGTTTCTTGCCATCAATAGATACGCGCAAAAGAGATTCAAGAGTAGGAAGTAAAGATTGAGCTTCTTCGAGAGTAAACGTTCGATCTGACATAGGAAGTGTGTATCTATTCTAAACCAAAAAGCCGTCGTTGGTCGTTCGTCTTTGGTCGTTGGCTTCTTGAAAACGATGGAGAGACGGGCGTCCCCGCCCGCCCAGCGAAGCGCAGCTTCGCTGTTTCGGTGACGCAGACGCTATATTTTATCTTCTGACGTCATCTTTTTTTATCTTTTGACGTCATCCTTCTATGAAAATGGGCGCACTTGTCCATAGGTATTTTTTTGCG
>PNAR01000345.1 GCA_003169715.1 Acidobacteriaceae bacterium
AGCATGTCATGAGACTGAACACGCTTTTGCGAAGGGTGGGAGGCGATGCTGCTGAAATTGGCCTTTGAGAAGTGGGAATGCTCATCCGGTGAAAACAACTAGGTGGCGAAACCTTGTCGGGTATGATTCTTTACTACTCAAAATGACGAAAGGCGGGGCCAACAACAAGCGACTACGCTATAGAGAGACCCTGCAATAGCGAGTGTGGAATCCTCGAAGGAAGGAACTCAAATCATATGCCGAAGGCGAAAGAGTTTACCGTAACCATCGCAGACAAACCTGGCGCGCTGGGGAAGTGCTTTCTCGCCCTGGCGGAGCGCGGAGTGAACCTCCTCGCATTTCAATCCTACGTAGAGGGAGGCGAGAGCCTCGCCCGATTCGTGGCCGATGACACCGCCAGCGCCAACTCGGTGCTGGGCGGCCTACGCATGATCTTTGAGGAGACGGACGTCGCGGTCGTCAGGCTGCCGCACCGTCCGGGAGAGTTCGGCCGCGCAGCCGCGCGCCTGGGTGACGAGCAGATCAACATTGACTACAGTTATTGCGGACTGGACCCAGGCTCCAACCTGGTGCTGGTGGTCTTCGGCGTTGACAAGTTGACCAAGGCAGCAGCCCTGCTGGACCAGCTAGCCGCCGAAAAAGAGTAACTGAGAATAATGAGGCGCGCGACTGGGAGATCGAAGAACCCAAACTGTAAGGGATGTCCCGGGACGTTTTGTAAGGGATGTGTTGGGACTAGACACGGTTTTCGCAAGGGTGGGGCTTCAACTTTCAGCGGAGAGAGGTTTCTGATGATTACGGAAAGAGCCGAGTCGGCGACATGAATTCCCATCCGTCGAAAATCGCGACGGATGGGGCAGCCTCTCTCTTATAATCCCCGACTAAAATCAAATCTCCATCAAGCGTGGGCCAGCCCGCCGGGAATATGTATCATGTCCCCCGATTTCTCCCCGATTTCTCGATTTCTTATAGCCGCGTGGCGGGTCGCAGGACCAAAGGATAGCGGCTGGGTGTATACTGCCGGGCATTCGGGATCTAAAATGGATACCGCCGGAGTGACCGGAGCGATCGAGTTTTCCGTGACCACCGCGTACAAGTGAATACAGATTGAGGAGCTCTACGACCAAGAATCAATGGATCGTCAGCGTATGTTTCGCACTGGCATTCGCTTGGCCCATGCGGGCTGACACGCGCGATGAAATTAAAGCCGACCTGGCAAATTGCAAGAATTGTCGGGATCGTACGCTGCTCGAGGCGCGTTTGAACTACCGGCTCAAGATGATCCAGTACCTTGCGACTGGAATTGCCGACACCGTAGGGATGGTACCTGGCACGAGTGCGGGCGATCAAAACGCCTTCGCCGCTATTTCTGGCACAATGGCCGCCAATGCAGGAGCCGGCGTCGAGGGGGATGTGCGAGCCCCGGCGAATAACACTCCGCTACGCGGCCAAACCGCCATGTCCGTCTACGTCAGCGTCTATGGAACCCGCGAAGTCAACTCTGCCGGAATCCGTCTCTCAATCGAGGAGCAGTTGCGCCAGCTTGGCATCAATATCCTGCCCCATACCGCGCCGCCCGGGTTTCCTGTATTCAACCTAACCATTAAAGAGGTAGCTACTCAAAAGTCGGACTTAGTCTCGACCACCACACGAGACTACACCAAACCATGGGGGCAGCAGGAGCAAACCACGACCAGCCTCGTTATCACTGTGCCGGTCACCTTCGAACTGTCGGCCGAGTTGCTCAGGCTCGTCCCTGGCACAACGACGGCAAATAACCCCATCCGGGACGAGGCCATTTGGAAGATAGCCGAGAGCGGAAAAACTGAAGGGACGCAATCAATCGCGATCGTCGACGAGGCCCTGAAATTGGCAATCCACTTTGTTGATGCCTGGGCTTCGGTCAATCGGCCGGGACCGCCGATCACGTTCAAACCCCGGCCGGCGATAGTTCCCGGGCCGCCGCCGCAAAGCAATCAACAGGAAATTGGCCTGTTGCACGAGACGATCTCTGCGCTCAATCTGGGGGCGGTGGACAGCCTGTACGATGTGCATTCAAGCCAACGCGACATGGTGCAGAAGCAGTTGTCGGACCTCGAGGATGCCGGTCAACAGGTCCTGAACTGCCAGTACGGACCGCCCTTCCCGCAAAACAGTGCCGCAGCGTACACCCACCCGCCAGGTGGTTACACGGAGTACAACTTCTGGTACCCGTCTGCACCACCGGATATTTTGAAATATCTGCTGTCGACGGATGGTCATCCGTTTATGAGGCTCGGGCTAATTTCCCTCACGAAATGCCCGTCGACGGCGGCCGGCGCCGAGCAATTGTTCCGTCTGCGCTTGGATACCGGCCCGCTGGCAAATTTCCGCGAAGCGGCGCCGGATTCGATAAAGTTGCGATCGGCCCCCAAAGCCACCGAGGACTCGCCCGACTACCTTGCCTGGAAAAAATTCCCGCCCGGTTCGAAGGCCGCTTATACGCTCTACCATCTGCACGAGTACAAACCGGGAACCAATGGATATACGCAAACCAAAATTTCGAGTTACACCCTGACGCTGAGATCGATTGACGGCGAGCGGGCCATCGTGGACGATGAATCCTCCACTATCTCGGGGAAGATCGAGCATGGGCCCGACGCCGGCAGGAATGGGCCCGACACCCACTCCAGCGATCAGCGAATTATCAAGGCGAGGCGAATAGTAGTGCCTGGCACGCCAGCGGACGACCCAACCCAGATCGTCACAAGAGGCGAAGCGACGCTGGTACTCAACGGGAAGAGTATCTCCACCCAATGGGAGTGCATTACGCGAGCCGGCGATCCACTTACCTTTACTAAAAAGTGGACCAGCGCTGAGGTGCCGGGAGGCTTGGTGCGCTTACAGCAGCAAACTCATTCGAACATTCTCGGCGGGGAGTACCGGGACATTTCGCAGACCCTTTATGCTCCGATTGATGGGGTCGACGCCCGGTTAGGCAACGGTGGGCCACGGCCAGCGGCAAACCCGGTTCCGCAATAGGGGCAATCGGGGGACAAACCGGGGGACAAACCGGGGACAGACGGGACGTTCACTAATTTTCATTTGCCGAGTAACTGGGAAACGTTCCGTCTGTCCCCAATTTTTGCCCCAATTTTTGCCAGAAACTTGCCAGCCAACGCTGGTTATGGGGGATGCTTAAAATATGGGGACGACGGAAGGGCTGCGCATTTTCTCGCGATTTGCTTGCCGAGTGTAAAATAGCCCCATGAGTCCAGACGTTTTCGAACTCTTAAAAAAAGCCTGGCTCTCCCGCCGGAAGCCCGTGCTGCTTTGGCTGGATCGCTACTGGAAAGCCTCGACGATACCGTTGACCCATCGGTCGAGGAAGCATGGCGACACGAAATTGCGAGACGCATCGAGGAACTGGATTCCGGCAAAGTAAAACCAATTCCATGG
>PNAR01000440.1 GCA_003169715.1 Acidobacteriaceae bacterium
CGGATGGTCTGCTCGATCACGCGAGGACCGGCGAATCCGATCAGCGCCCCGGGTTCCGCAATATTCAAATCGCCGAGCATTGCGAATGATGCTGTCACGCCGCCGGTCGTGGGGTCGGTGAGAACGGAAATATAAGGCACTTTAGCTTCGTCCAGCCGCGCCAGGGCCGCCGATATTTTTGCCAACTGCATGAGGCTGATAAGGCCTTCCATCATGCGGGCGCCGCCGGAGGCCGAAACGATGATGATAGGAGTGCGAGTTTCAGTGGCTTTCTCGATCGCCCTGGTAATTGCCTCGCCTACCGCCGCTCCCATGCTGCCGCCGATGAAGGAATATTCCATCGCGCTGACAATGACCGGGCGTCCATTCAGCTTTCCATGGGCATTAATCACGGCATCATTCAGACCAGTTGTGGCTTGAGCCTGCTTCAGGCGGGATGCGTAAGTTTTCAAATCCACGAACTTCAGCGGGTCCGTTGAAGTCAATCCACCATCGGAGACTTCGTATTGATTGTCGTCGAGCAGTTGCGCGAGCCGCTCCTGAGCGGTAATCCGGAAATGCTTTTCGCATTTCGGACAAACATTCAGATTGTCCTCCAGGTCCTTCTTCCAGATGATTTGGCGGCAACTGTCACACTTCACCCACAGCCCTTCAGTGCGGACCTTCTTTTCCCCCGAGTTTTCCAGATCGCCGGATTGCCGTTTAAACCAGGTCATAGCATTGGGTAATTGAGTAATTGGGTAATTTTGTAATTGAAAGTCAGAGTCACAACATTGAGTAATTGCGTAAGTTGGTAATTTTGCAATTGAAAGTCAACGTCATAGCGAATTGGGGTTCAATTGCTCAATTACCAAATTACCCACTTGCTCAATGTTAGTATTCGATGCCTTTCTGCGCCATGACTCCCTTTTCATACGCATGCTTCACCTGGCGCATTTCGGTAACCGTGTCGGCAAGTTCGACAATTGCGGGATGAGCGTTCCGCCCGGTTAAGATTATATGCACCATTTCCGATTTTTTCTTGAGCGCTTCAACGACTTTCGCCGGATCCAACATGCCGTAACTGATTGCGTAGTTGATTTCATCCAGGATGACAAGATCCCACTCGCCGGATTGAATGGCTTTTTCGCTTTCAGCCCAGGCTTCCTCCACCATTTTTACATCTTCCGGATCGGGCTTTTCGGCACCCACTTTCACGAAGCCACGTCCCATTTGTTTCATTACGAATTTCTTGCCGAATGCCTCTACCGCGTCCAGTTCTCCGTAGTGCCACGAGCCTTTGAGGAATTGGAGCATCAACACACGCATACCCTGACCGACGGCCCGCAGGGCTGTTCCCATGGCAGCCGTCGTTTTGCCCTTACCGGGCCCGGTATTCACCATGATCAAACCACGACGAATGTCTTCCATGTTTGTGAATGATTAATTGTACCCTGCTGCGGTCGAGATATGAGACAGATGGAGAGACGGGCGTCCTCGCCCGTCCTGCCGAAACCGAAAGTGGCAGCTAACGAGATCGCGGGAAGAACAAGAACCAAAGAGATAGGAATAAGCGGTCTAAGGGTGCCAGAACTTCCTAATGCACTTCGAGCGATTTGCGCAGGTCGGGCGATTGGCTTTTCGTCGGCTGGCCCTCATCCCCGAGCAACTGCGCAGCGATGCGGAGGGCATCGATTTCTTTCTTTACCCGGTTAATTTCCTGTTCCTTGGTGCGAATCACATCAATTGGATTTTTCATTGGGATCCTCGATATTTCGTCTAATGAATGTAGCCGGACGCGCCGCCCGACGACACATACCGAAGGTACAAACCCAATTCCTGCCGCCGCAGGTCTGTGGTAATCAATTCCATATGGCTCGGCTAATGGCCAGTGTGGTAGGGATGTCCCTTCAGAATGGTGAACGCGCGATAGAGTTGTTCAAGGAGCACCACCCGTGCCAGTTCGTGCGACAAGGTCATTTTGCCTAATGAAAGTGTGAGAGATGCCTTCTGTAATGCCTGCTCGCTGAGGCCGTTCGCCGCGCCCACGGCAAATAGCAGTTGCGCCGAACCGCTTTCTTGATGCTTGCGCAGAAATTGAGCTAAATCCTCCGAGGAAAGCTGCTTTCCCTGGCTGCCTAACACAATCAGAGTCGGACTTACTTTGCTCCCGTCACGCCCGCATGATGTGAGCAGTTTGGCCTCATCTTTAAAACTTCTTCCTTCGGCGTTGGCGTAGTAAGCGAGCCGCTTCAGGTATTTATCCGTCAGTTCCTGAATGGCGCTGTCGCTAGTTTTTCCGATCCACGCGATAGTCAATTTCACGAGAAAGATTTAAGCACGAAAAAACGTGGTTAGGCGCGTTTCTTTCGTTTCGCGGTTGTTGGCGCGCGTTTGCTTCGAACTCGAACAGGAGCCATGAGTTCGGAGGGACGCAGTTTCTTGGCCGACTTCCACAAGCGCTCCAAATCGTAATATTGGCGAGCCTTCTCGGTGAATATGTGGACCACGAAGTCCACATAGTCAATCAGCACCCATTCCGCCTGCTTGTAGCCTTCGACATGAGCCGGGCGAAGGCCAGCTTTTTTGAGCCTGTCCTCAACCTCGTCGGAAATTGCCTGAATTTGCCGGGGATTCGTCCCGCTGCAAACTACGAAGTAGTCGGTGAAGGCTCCCGAGCCTTTTTCAAGCTCAAGAATTGAGATGTTTTCCGCCTTTTTTTCCTGACAGGCGGCAATGGCCGCAGATACTTGCTGTTTCAAATCATTTTTTTTCATGCAATAGAAGCGTCGTTAGTCGGTGGTCCTTGATATTAGTCTGGCCGATAAACTGATTTACGAAGTCACAAGTATTCTATCCGACAAAGTGTGAGAAGTTCTCGAACCATTCGCGAACTTAATCCGTTCGGTGAACTACACGTCCCCCGACAATCGTTGCTACCACTTTCCCTGTGAGCTGCCACCCGTCGAACGGTGAATTGCGGGACTTCGAACGCGACTTGCCTACCTCAAATGTCCAACGTTTTTTGGGATCGAAGATGGTGACGTCGGCATAATTTCCACGAGCCAGGCTGCCGCGGCCTTTCAGGTTGACCACGCGAGCAGGCCCCGCGGTAAAGAGTTCGACGATGCGCGTCAGCGGGATTTTCTGTTCGCGGTGCAGCTTGGTAATTGCAAGAGCGAGTGCCGTTTCGAGACCGGTGATTCCAAACATCGCCCGCTCAAACTCAACGACTTTTTCGTGAAGAGCGTGAGGAGCGTGGTCGGTGGCGATGGCATCAATGGTTCCGTCAGCCAAAGCCACGAGGACTGCTTCCCGATCTGCCGCAGAGCGTAACGGCGGATTCATTTTGAAATTCGTATCGTAATCGCCGACGTCCTCGTCCACTAGACTGAAGTGATGAGGGGTAACCTCGCAGGTAACGCGGATATTGTTTCGTTTCCCACGTCGCACAACTTTCAACGCTTCAGCGGTAGAAATATGCGCTACATGAAGGCGTGATCCAGTGAACTGTTGAGCAAGTTGAACGTCGCGCTCGACGACAGAGGCTTCCGCCGATGCGGCCATGCCACGCAGGCCGAGACGGAATGAAGTTGGACTCTCATTCATCGAGCAATGCTCGGTGATCCGCGTGTCTTCAGCATGCTGGATAACGGGTATTCCGATCTCGGCTGCAAGCCGCAAGGTCTCCCGCATGATCGCATCGTTGAGAATGGGCCTTCCATCATCACTGATTGCGACAGCCCCCGCGCGTTGTAGTGCACGGAAATCAGTGAGTACCGCGCCTTTGCTGGCATGAGTTGCCGCAGCTATAGGAAAAACATTCACCACCGCGCGACGGTCGGGAAGTTGTAGCCATGTGACCCACTCCGGAGAATCAACGATAGGAAGCGTGTTTGGCATGCAACAAACGGAGGTAAATCCGCCCGCCGCCGCCGCCGCAGTGCCCGAAGCGATGGTCTCTTTATAGCTTTGGCCAGGCTCGCGCAGGTGGACGTGCAAATCAATAAACCCTGGCGCAACGATCAGTCCGCGAGCGTCAAAGGTTTCGCTGCTTGCACCGCGCAATTTATTGGAAGGAGCGACATCTGCGACATGCCCGTCGCGCAGAAGAATGTCCATGGTTGCGTCGAGTTTCGCGGCGGGATCAATAACATGGCCACCTCGAATCAGCAGACTGCCTGTTCTCTTTTGATTCACCGGCCGTCTTTACCTTTTCCCAAAGCCCGCGCCAGGATTGCCATTCTGACTGGAACTCCATTTTGTACTTCTTCGACAATCACCGACTGCGCACAGTCCGCAACCTCAGATGTGAGTTCCAAGCCGCGCACAATGGGGCCTGGGTGCATCAGCAACGCATCCTTTTTTGCTAATTTCAGCCGCTCCGCGGTGACTTGATATTTCAGGATGTATTCCTGGAGGCTGATCTTTTTCCCTGCCAGCCGCTCCTTTTGCACTCGCAGGACCATCACGGCATCCGCGCCTCTCACTGCATCTTCGACGGTACGGCTAAGATGCAAGCCGGGCGCGAGACTAGCCGCAAGCTCCGGCAAGAAATCCGCTGGCCCGCAGAGAGTAATCTTCGCGCCAAATTTGCTGAAGAGATGAATCGCCGACCGCGCCACGCGACTGTGATAGATATCGCCCACAATCGTGATATGCAGCCCGTTGAGAGTCTTCTTATGACGCAGGATGGTGTAAGCATCAAGCAGCGCCTGCGAAGGATGTTCGTGCATTCCGTCGCCGGCATTGATTACGGGGATATCCAAATGTCGCGCCGCGAGCAAGGGAGCGCCCGCATTGGGATGGCGTATCACCAGAATATCGGCGCCCACCGCACGCAACGTATAAACCGTGTCAAGCAGAGATTCGCCCTTCTCAATGCTTGATCCGCTGGATTGAACGAGTGTAGTGATCGCACCGAGCGATTTAGCGGCAATTTCAAAGGAACTTCGAGTGCGAGTAGAAGGCTCGTAAAATAAAAGCAGCACGCGTTTGCCACGCAACGGAGGACGGCTTCTGCGCGGATTCATCCGTGCCGCCGCCTTAAGCAGAGACATAATCTCAGCCGCGGCCATGTGTTCGATTCCAAGCAGCGAACCGGGCGCAATCGCCGGAATGTTTGACGTTTGATCTTTCCTGATGGCAATCATGTAGCCTGCAAGATGCCGCTTTGCGTAGGTAATCCTGTCGCGTAGAGACTTAGCTTGCCACGTCTTCCTGCGCCAGTCATCTTTAACTCGTTCGAACCTGCGTCTCTACGCGGTTCTAGTCTGCCTTTTCCATCAGCAGAACTTTTTCCGCGTTATCCAGTTCTTTTAACTGAACCTCGATAATCTCCCGTTGTGTGGTTTGGACCTTGCGTCCGACGAAAGTGGCTTCGACCGGCAACTCTCTATGCCCCCGGTCAATCAAAACGCAAAGCTGCACTCTTTTGGGGCGGCCGTGACGAAATAATGCGTCGAGGGCGGCTCGCGTGGTTCGCCCGGTGTAAAGGACATCGTCAACGAGAACGATAGTTTTCCCGGTTATTGAAAACTCCATCTCAGTTTTTTGTACCACCGGTTTATGACCAAGCGTGGATAAATCATCCCGGTAAAGAGTAATATCGAGCGTTCCCAGAGGAATCGGCGTCTTTTCGATTCGCTGAATCATCTGCCCCAACCGCTGCGCGAGAAACACCCCACGCCTGCGAATTCCCACCAGGCCCAGTTCAGCGGCCCCATCGTTTTTCTCAATGATCTCGTGCACCAACCGCACGAGCGTGCGCTCGATCTCAGAGGCAGACATAAGCTGCGCTTTCTGCCGCAGATTTAATTCCGAATGTGCTTCTTGAGTCATGAACGCTGCATCATACGCGGGGAAGATAGGGTGGAGCAAGGCGCGACATCAATTTTTAGATTGAATCTTTCTTTCGCAGCAATGCTGCTCCGATTATGCCACCCATGCTCGATAGAGCAAGAAACAATAGCAGCATCATAATAGAACCGATAATCAGCATCAGGATAAAGCCCTGCGGACTTGCATAGAACTCCAGGACCTGCTGCATCTGTGGATCGGAGCTGCGCGAAGCATATTGCTGAACCGCCTTCAGCAAAAGGGCATGGAGTTGGCCTTCCGAATGCAATACGGCCGCGGCCGTGGCCGATGCAATCACTGTAATTACAAAACCCAAGACTCCACTGAGCGCACCTAATCTCGCTCCAAGCTTCAGCGTTAGCTGTGCCAGAGGATTACGGCGGCGATAGAAGTAAACAGAAAGAAATCCCGTTGCGAGGAGACCAAGACCCAGGGCTCCAGGGATAATGGTGGCTAGAGCCGTGGCGATCAACATCCCAACGAATGCGGCCGGCAACGCTTGCGCCCATTGCCCCCTCGGCCGATGCGGCAACCCAGGATAGGAGGTTCGTTCGGAAGCAATTCCCGGCGCGCTTCCTGGATGCGCCGAAGGGTCAGCCGTTAGCACTCTAATTTGAGGAGCATTGCAATGCGCGCAGAACGCGACGCCGTCTTCGACGGCTGCGCCACACTGATAGCAACGATGTTCCACCGTTGTCACGTTACAGTACGGGCCTTCAAAGAGGCAAGAGCCGGAGCAGTGCGGTGTGGAGAAGGTGGTTGTGGTATTTCGCGGCGACTCTCCTAAATCGAAGTTTCTTTTCCGTGCGTCCTCACATAGACGAGGGCAAAGCTCGACCCATTCCCTTCCGGTTCGACGGCGACGATGTGCTGGTTATCCTCTGTGCCGGCTTTTAGTTCCACATTCTTGCCGGTATTGTCTCCTTCACACTTCAGTTGCTTGGAATCGTTCCCATCGCCGGAGCGCGTATAGTTCACGTGGCTACTGCTGCGGCATTGAAGCACGTTGCCATATTTCTTCAGCTGATCCTGGTAAAAAGCGATTAATTTGGCCGGAGGATCGTCGGATACGTACTCGACGGCCACTACTTTCACGCCAAATCCGAAACCCGAAATATCAACGTTCGCGCTCTTCTGATCTCCGTCGTTGTCTTTGGGCTTGAGCCGCGCCCCAGGATAAACGGACAATCCGGTATCGCGCACGTCGGCGCCATTGCTTACGTGGATTCCGCCCACCGGCGTGTTGATGTCAACATTCTTGTCTTCGCCAGTATCGTTTTTCTTAACATTTATGCTACAGGCAGAGAGCAGCACTAGCACGAATGAAAGTGCAAACACTGACCCCAATTTATTTGGAAAACTCATGCGGATCTCCTCAATTTGAACTCTGTGGACGCTCAATTCCGGTTCCCAGGACGGCGATGTTTGGAATGCTGACCGGCAAATGTCCACGAATTTCAATCTCGCCAAACAGCGCTTTTACCGCGCTGATCTCAGAAACGGTTTCGTCTGAGAAAGTGCAAAGATAATTTTGGACTTCAGGAAAGTCTTGCGCCAAATACGGATTTCCCGCGGCGATAACAATGGTTTTCTGCGCGGCCCGGCCCAAAATATTTTCGAGCAGGAACCCGCTGGAGTTTCCCATTGCAATGGAGTTTTTTATCGCGCCATTCCCTGTCTTCGTCATTTTTCCCGCCGTTGGAACCATAAACACGGCCGCAACCACCGATTGCGCCTCATTGGCAGCTTTCAAAACGACGTCAGACATCGCGTTTGCTATATGCGAATCAACATAAATCACAGTAGAATCCGGGACACGCTTGCGCATTTCTCTTTCCAGCACGCGGCCAGACATAGTGCGCACATCTTCGGAGAAGATGACCAAAACAATTCTGCCGCCCGCTTCCTCTACTTTTTGATACGTAAGACTCGGCTGCACAGTTCCTGTTTTTTTCAAGGGCAACACCATGCCGTTATCGCGTACAAGAGTTACGGCGTTATCGGCGATTTGCTGCCCGAAAGCAAGGTTCTCAGGCTTTCCAATGACATCGGGTATTTTATCTAAATCTACCAGCCTCGCTTTTTGCAATCCCAGCGATGCTTTGGCTTGCAAAATCTTCAGCACAGATTCGTTCAGTCGGCCCTCTGAAATTTCCCCGCTGCGGACCGCTTTGAGCATGGCCGCAACGGAAGCATCCAGGTCGGCTGGAATGAGGAGTACGTCATCTCCAGCTTTAAAAGCGTCTACGGCTGCACGTCCGATATCGTTTCTATAAAGATTGGTGAGCCCAGCCATGTCCAGCGCATCCGTGATTACGATTCCCTTAAAGCCAAGCTGCTTCTTCAAAAGTCCAGTGACGATCGCCGGGGAAGTCGTAGCCACGTGGTTGGGGTCTGGATCGAGTGCGGGGACGGTCACATGAGCGACCATGACGGAATCCACTCCCGCATCAATGGCTTTACGAAAGGGTGCGAGTTCCGTCGCCTGAAGTCTTTGCATGTCACCGGTTACTTGCGCGACGCCTAGATGTGAGTCAGTCGCGGTGTCGCCGTGACCGGGGAAGTGCTTGGCGGTGGTTAACATTCCGCTTTCATGCGCGCCCCGAATATAAGAGGTGACCATATCTCCGACCTGTTGCGGATTCTCTCCGAATGAACGGGTGTTGATAATGGGATTTGCAGGATTCGAGTTGACATCGGCGACTGGGAAAAAATTCCAATCCACCCCGATAGCACGGGACTCTTGAGCAGTGATCCGCCCAAAGGCCTCGGCGTATTCCAGTTTTCCCGCTGCACCGAATGCCATGGCGGAAGGAAACACCGTCCCTCCATTGACGCGCATGGTTATTCCGCGTTCGAAATCCGCGGCGATGAGCAAAGGGAGCTTCGAGTCGTGCTGTATCCGATTTAGGAGCACAGCAGCTTCGTAGGGCTGACTTTTGTAAAGAAATGGCGGCTCATAGGGCACCGTCATGGCAAATGAGCCGATGTGATACTTCAGCATGGTATCGCGCAGTTGCAAATATTGCGGGCTGTTTACATTCAGGAACTCAGCCCGCACCCAGATCATGAAGAGTTGTCCCACTTTTTCTTCGGGTGAAAGTTTGCGTAAAGTCTTTTCAGCCCACTTTTCGGCATCGCGATCAAGGTGAATGGGGCCGGGCTGCTGATATTTTGTTCTGGCGAAAGAACACGAGACGAGCACAAAGAGAAGAAGGGCGCGGGCAATAATCTTCCTGGACATCACGCAGAAGATACCATGAGGAACGCAGGTTATGAAGGGAAGGCGGAGACCAGATGTCCTTAAGCAATTATTGACGCTGGGTTTTATTTTCGATGACTGCAATCGCCTCTTGCTGAATTCCTGCCTCGTCACCGAATCCTTTGAGCCACACCACATCAGGCTCCCGCCGAAACCACGTCATCTGACGCTTCGCATAGTTGCGATGCGCCTGCTGCGTCGCCTGAACAGCGGTCGAATAATCAATTTCATTGTGGATGATTTGCAACGCTTGCCTATAACCGAGTGCAGTCAACGGAGTGGCCGTTTCCCCGTACTTGTCGAGTAGCCGCCGCGTTTCATCCACTAGCCCTGATTCGAACATTTGCGAGGCACGCTGGTTGATGCGGTCATAGAGCTGCTTGCGCGGCGGATCCAGCCCAAGCCGCAGCACACGAAATCCCTGGAGAGGATCTCGCCCTTTCTGCCACAATTCGCTCATTTTCTGGCGGGAAGTGATGCAGACTTCAATCGCTCGAATCAGCTTCGGAGTATCGTTTGCATGAATCTTTTCCGCAGCCGTCCGGTCGAGTCGCGCCAAGACTCGATGCAGGTAGTCATCACCTCGAGATTCCCTGCGCAGGCGTAGTTTGTCGCGCAAGTGCTCCGACCGCCGCGGGCCGGAAAATAGGCCATCTAAGAGCGCCCTCAGATAAAGACCAGTTCCTCCGGCAACGATGGGAAGATCCCCCCTCGCCTCAATTTCGGCAAGAACGCTGCGCGCACGGTTCGAATACTCGCCCGCAGTGATGTAGCCATCCGGTTCCACGAAATCAAATAAATGATGTGGGGCACGCGCACGCTCCGCGAGCGTAGGCTTGGCCGTGCCGATTTCAAATTCGCGATACATTGCGACCGAGTCGCAATTTACGATCTCCCCGTGAAAGCGTTCAGCGAGAACCAGAGAGAGCGCGGTTTTCGCGCTCGCCGTGGGTCCCAGCAACACGACCAGCAGGGGATCGTCCGGCACGTCAGCGGAGGCTCCACGAAATACCGTGCCAGTAGCGCGCGAGAGTAATCGCGAGAATCAGCATGGCAATGATAATAATGCCGGTCGCTTCCATTTTGTATTGCTGAAAGGCCGAGCGTCGCAGCTTCGCCGCCTGATCTGCCGTTTTATCTGAAGATCGCTTCGCCGAAGAATTCGACACGCCTACATTGTAGCTTCGATCTGTGCCGGCACGGATTGACCGAAACTTCCAATGGGCCATGGAATGGAAGTGCCGCATAAGTGAATCGCGGATCGTGGCGTTTGCGAAGCCGAAACCAACCGCCGTTACGCGCCGACCTTGCACCGAATGTGCAAGGTTTGTGCATTTAGGAGTCTCGTTCGCAAACCCTCTTTCCCAACATCGCTCCCCGAGGCAAACTAAGCCCCATATTTTGCAATCGCTTGCCGTCCCATTGCCTTCGACGCCGGACATGGCACATTTTGGCTGCACACATGCTCCTCCTAATTGCAACAAAGAGGTCGTAACAACATGATTACTCCTTTTTCTCGACATTTCACATTGAGCCGTTCCATGGTTATGGAGCGGCGCCCGCACTGTGCCTCCTGATTCCTTCCTTTCAGCCTCTTTAAAATGGTGGCCCTAGAAATAGGGCCACTTTTTTTGGATTTGTGGAGAGACGGGCGTCCCCGCCCGTCAGGTCGGGCGAGGACGCCCGACGCTCCATTGAAATTAAATAAGAAAGGGAGTGGGATGACTGGCTTCGTACGCCGAAATTTCTGATTCGTGGTGTAACGTCAAACCGATGTCGTCTAAGCCGTTGAGCAAACGGTGTCGCGTGGATTCTTCAATTTTGAAGTGTGTGGACAAGCCATGGTCGTCAGTTACTGTTAAATTCTCGAGATCTAGAACGAGTTGATAGTCTGGGATTTCTAGGGCACGTTTCAGTATCTCGGCCACTTGATCTTCTGGAAGCACTACCGTCAATACGCCGTTCTGCACGCAATTGTTGGCAAAGATGTCCGCAAATGATGGGGCGATTACAGCGCGGAATCCGAAATCTTCCAATGCCCATACCGCATGTTCACGGGATGACCCGCAGCCGAAGTTTTTCTCAGCCACCAGAATGCTTGCGCCGGCATAGCGAGGTTGGTTCAGGACAAACGAGGGATCGGGATTGCCATCTTTTCCGCGTCGCCAATCGAAGAACAGAAACTCGCCGAAACCCGTTCGCTCGATTCGTTTTAAGAATTGTTTTGGAATGATTTGATCGGTATCAACATTCGCGCGATTGAGAGGGGCGACTCGGCCTTTGTGAACTCGAAATGGCTGCATGATTGTCCTTGCTGATTTCCGCTACTGAAAACGCCAATTACGGATGTCCGTAAAGTGCCCGGCGATGGCAGCGGCGGCAGCCATCATTGGACTGACAAGATGTGTACGGCCTCCGCGCCCCTGCCGGCCTTCAAAATTGCGATTGCTGGTCGAAGCGCAGCGCTCACCTGGCTGCAAAATATCCGGATTCATCCCCAAACACATCGAGCATCCAGACTCTCGCCACTCAAATCCCGCATCCTGAAAAATTTTGTGCAATCCTTCTTTTTCGGCTTCCCGTTTTACTGTCTGCGAGCCGGGCACAACCATGGCGCGAACTTTCGGAGAGACGTGATGCCCCTTGGCCACGCGGGCGGCTGCTCGCAAGTCTTCCAGCCGGGAGTTGGTGCAAGATCCGATGAACACGCGGTCCACGGAAATATCTTCCATCCGCGTTCCCGGCTCCAGGCCCATGTATTCGAGCATGCGTCCCACGGCCTCGCGGTCGCCGCTCTTCAGCTCGCTCAACTCTGGTACACGGCCTCCCACAGAAACCACCATCCCAGGATTCGTGCCCCAGGTCACGAATGGCTCGAGCTTCGACGCATCTATCTCAATCACCGTGTCGTAGTATGCACCTTCGTCGGAAGCCAAAGCTCGCCACTTGGCGACCGCACTCTCCCAGTCGGCTTCAGCGGGCGCGAACCGGCGTCCCTTCATGTAAGCGAAAGTGGTTTCGTCGGGCGCAACCATTGCAGCGCGCGCACCGGCCTCGATGCTCATGTTGCAGAGAGTCATCCGGCCTTCCATTGACAGTGCACGCACAGCATCGCCGGCATACTCAATTACGTGCCCGGCAGCTCCGTCAGTTCTGATCTGTCCGATCACTCCCAAAGCGAGGTCTTTGGAAGTGACCCCTTCAGCGAGCCTGCCGCTGACATGAATCAGCATCGTTTTCGGCTTGCGCTGGGGCAGGCACTGCGTAGCAAGAACGTGCTCGACTTCGGAGGTTCCAATGCCAAATGCCAACGCGCCGAATGCTCCATGTGTGCTGGTATGGCTGTCGCCGCAGACGATGGTCATGCCGGGCTGGGTNNCGCAGACGATGGTCATCCCCGGCTGCGTCAATCCAAGTTCGGGGCCAATCACATGCACAATTCCCTGCTCAGCGGAATCCATGTCAAACAACGGCACGTCGAAATCCTTGCAATTTTTCTGCAACGCTTCGATTTGCCGCTTGGCGATCGGATCAAAAATTGGAGTACCCCGAGGCTCGGTGGGGATATTGTGGTCAACAGTCGCAACCGTGCGATGAGGTTGCCGCACCCGCCGTCCCGCAACCCGCAAACCTTCAAACGCCTGCGGTGAAGTTACTTCGTGGACAAGATGCAGATCAATATAGAGCAGCGGGAGCCGCTCGTCCGGATGACAGACCAGATGCGCATCCCAAATCTTCTCGAATAAATTGCGTTTTCCCACTGACTTCATTTTAACAATAATTGGCGGTTGGGAGTGAACTACGAATACTTGGCATTCGTACTAATCTCGGGGAGTCGTCACAGTTCATTCATCACCCATCGAGTTCCGTGCGCAAGATAAAAAACTAACATCGAAAGCGCGCCAATGAGGGGAACCATAAATCCGGCTCTCAAACTTCCGAAGTGGGTCGAGAGTGCTCCCACCATCCAGGGCAACACTGCTCCGCCGAAATTCCCACAAGCGAAAATCGGCCCGCTGATGCGCGGAACGGTTTCTCCGAACCAGTGCGTGAGCAAGGAAACGCTGATGGGAAAGACCGATGACAGGCCCAGTCCTGAGATTGCCGCTCCAATCATGATCGTTGGCATCCCTTTCGCTGCAAGCAGCGTCAACACACCTACAGCCGCCAATGCAACGCCAGCAGTCGCCAATCTGTCTTCTCGAACATGCCTCAGAGCCAGTGGCGCGGAGAAGCGTCCCAGCAGGAGCGCGCCCCAAAAAAAAGACGGCGTAATCGCCCACAAAGCGTGCGAATCAATGCGGCGAGCATAGGAAGCGACCCATCCGCCGACGGAGTTCTCTGTGCCTACATATATAAAAAATAATCCGGCCACAATCGGCAGCAACCGGCTGTTCCAAATTTTGGATCGTCCACCTTCATCATTCTTCTCAGCTG
>PNAR01000362.1 GCA_003169715.1 Acidobacteriaceae bacterium
GAAGCTGAGGGCCGAAGAGATTCATCTTCGTGCTTGGCCCGACTTTTGATCCCAGTTTGCCAACCTCGACAACCAAGCGATATGGATTTTGCTCCATGCTGACGGAATAATTGGACGCCCCTTTTGTATCGAGAACGACTCGCGTCACTCCCTGCTTGGGTTGAGCAATACGAATCCGCTGCAAGACGAGATCGTTTACTTCGATGATCTTGCCAAACAATCCATGAGCGAGGCTCGTATCGAGCAGATCAAAATAAATTCGTTCGGGACTGGTAAGGCGATGCGCTTCGTATTGGACCTGATCTTCGAGATCAATGACGACCGTGCTCGAATCGGTGGACGACCAGTGGCGGATGCCGGTAATGGTAGGTAGGGCGGATTTCTCCCCGGGCTGCGCTGGCTCGCCGGTGCTCGGCCCTTTGGCTTGGAGGGAGGAGTCGTCGGATAGGGCCGATTGCCGTTCGGCGGATGGAACTTGCGAAGGCTGAGCGGTCGGCGGCGGGACCGCAACGGTTTGCCGTGCCGTTATCTTTGGATTGGCACTCTGACGTATTTGCCACCACAAGCCAGTTCCCAGAGCAACCGCGAGCACGATTAGAAGAATCACCAACTTCAGACCGGGCCGCGAGTCTTCGACTGGCTCGAACTCGGAGAAAAATACCAGTTTCGCGTTTTGCCTCGAACCGTCCGATTCGTGCCGGGCGAAAGCCTTCTCCGATTGTGGTCCATGTTCGGTGCCCGCCAGGTTTTCGGTTTCTGGGAGCTTGACAGGCTCGATTCTTAAAGGCTCGGCTGGCAGNNGGCAGAGTATCGCGCGCAGTCTCCGGTGCAAGAGCTGCCGGCGGCACGATAGGCGGCGAAGGGGTGACGACCCACTGCGATATCTCCGCTAAGCGGTGTTCCTCCTCCGGCTTCATGGCATCGAGGATGAGTTCGCCAAGAAGGCTCAAGCTGCGAACGTCGCTGTCGTTGAATCCGAGAGGCTCGGTTGAGAAGGCCTCAAGCACTCCGATGATGGCTTGTGAGGTTGCGAGAGGCACCGCAACCATGGACCTTGTTCCCAACCGCTGGCAGGCCTCGGCGCTTACCCGCTTGTCTTTCTCTGAATCGTCACATCGGACTATTTCGCCGGTCCTCAAGCACGCTCCTGAAAATCCGGAGTAAGGATCGAGGCGTGCACCTAGCTCAGGCGCAATTTTTCCCGCGGATGCGCGGCACACGATGCCGCTTCCGTCAACGAGTGCCACCGCGACGCCGTCGGCGCCGGTTACGGTCATGGCGCGATCGGCGACGAGCTGCAAAACTTCATCGGGTACGAACTGTTTAAGCTCCCACGAGTCACTAGGACTTAATCTGGCCCCTTTGTCCAGTTCCCGGCCGCGGCGCCGCCGGATCTGGTCGTGCAGGGAAGATAGCGCCAGAAGGGTTTCGAGATCCCTATGATCCGAGCGCGGGAACTCGGGAATTGCCCGAAGATTCGCGCGCGGAGCTGTCGGCGCCGGTTTCATGGGGCCAGCAGCCGGGTTGTTGGGACTCGCGCTCATTTGGACGAGACGCTCATAGCGCGTCGAAGCCGTAACTTAAAGTGGTCAATATCCGTAAGTTACCGCGTATTTCTCCGGACCGCAATAAGCCCGTTGCCGGTGAGGGTGGAATTCGGACATGTTCTTTAGTAAGCTAGGGGCTCCCCCCCGAAGTCGTTGAATCGCCAGAGGCGCAATCTGGTGGAAACTTGAGTAATTTTAGAGGTTTACAAAAACATGCCAGTTGGCGACCAAAAGAAAAAAAACCGCTGGTTGCCGTTAAGTCTTTTGGCAACCGCATTTGCGGGGGTCGGCGTAGTTCTGTTCCGGGGTTGCTGGCATCGCAAAATGAGCTGGCCGGTTCGCTCCGCTGGATATTGTTACCAGGTTTGCACGGGGTGTGGCATCAAACGCCTGTTTGACGAGGAATTATTTCGCGCTTATGGACCGTACAGCTACGATCTGGACCGTCTGATCGCAGCGAAACGCGATCAACAGCTTACGCCAAAAACCATCCCCGAGCCGGACGTTTCCGAGCACCGCACTGCATCCTGATTCCCACTTCGCAATTATTTCAAGTTATCTATTCTCCGCTTCCCAACATTAAGATTTGTGACGTGGGCGCGGGGGAGCCAGCTTGCGGTTCGATCGTGATTGCGAAAGCCTTCGCTTTGATTCCCTGCGGCAACGGAGGGTTCACCACTGTCGCGCTTCCGTGCGCATCCGGCTTGAATACTCCTGCCGCGATCGGATTTCCTTTCGCTGGAATCAGCCAAAGTTCATATGCCTTGTCGGAGGCCACAGGTTTAAAGTTGCTCGCTATGAAAATCAGGCTGCCTCGATCTCGCACATACATTGCCTTGCCTTGTGGCTGCGGCGGGGTCTTTGCCGCAACCAGTGTCACGTGCAGAGCATCCGTCGCGGTTAGCGTTGCAACCACCTCTCGAGCTTGCTCAAGCTGCGACTGTTGCTCCGTTGCGCGGTCTCGTAGATTTGCCAACTTTTCCTGCAATCCGCTGTTCTGGCTCATGAGCAACACGGCGAGAATGGTCATGGCTGCCGCCGCGAGCCATGGAGCTATACCCCACCACGAACGCTTTGCAGCGACTTTTTTCCTTCGAGGTTCGGCCCGCACTGCATCCATGAGGCGCTGCCGTGATCGTCGTGGAGGAACCGAATGCGCAGTGGAATAAGCCAGCAGCGCTGTATCTCCACGCAATAGTTCCAATTCGCGGCGGCAGTCCGGACACTCCGCGAGGTGCTTCTCCACGGCGGCGCGCTCATCTCCGAGCAGCGCTCCCATCGCGTAGAGTGCGAGGTCCCCGGCGTATTGTTCGTGCACGCTCATGAGTTAAAAACCTTGCGCAGCGCCAGTAATCCAGACCGGATGCGAGTCTTCACCGTTCCCAACGGTTCTCCGGTCTTAGCCGCGATTTCCGTGTGCGTCAATCCTTCGAAGTATGCCATCTCCAGCGCGCCACGCTGCTCCGCGGACATTAATCCCAACGCTCCGCGAACTTTTTCCATTGCTTGATTGCGTTCGGCGTCCCCGGTCATGTCAGGTGTAACGGACACGACAACGTCCGCAATGTCATCCTCGGGGCGCCGCTTGCGCAACGCGTCAATGGAACGATTGCGCGCAATCACCGCGAGCCATGGCCCCACGCTTCCTCGCTGAGAATTGAACGCTGCGGGATTGCGCCATAATTGCATGAAAATTTCTTGCAGTATGTCCTCAGCCGCGCCCGTTTCCCCCAGCACCCGCAAGGCTACCGAATACACTACGCCGGAATACCGGTCATACAACACTCCCATGGCGCTCTCGTCGCCGGAGCGAATAGCCGACATCAGAGCCTCGTCATCGGCCGCAACCACTTTGCTTTCGGCGTTCGACAAACTGGCTATCTCTCTCCTTATAAGTACGGGGACTGGACTGTGCTGGATTGCAACCCGTTTCGCTGACGAAAGTTACCATCGGTCAAGGTCAACGTGTGAATCTCTATGATTCGGGAAGAAAAGTCAATCGGGATGAAGCCTTAGCGCTGGCAATGGTCAGCTATGGTCCAAAGAGAGAGTCTCAACCTCGTGGGGGATCTGCGCGAGGATGTTCATGGCTAGTGGATTTCCAGTGCTTTCGGCTTGCGGTCATCGTTGAAATCCACAAGGTCGTCGCGATAATCAATCTTTAGATCCAGCTTGCGTAACATGGCGAAACCGAGAATGCCTGAAACTTCCGTACCGCAATTGTCGCTGATCCCAGTCATATCAAATGTTACGAGGTCCTGATCCTTTTCGTGCACATGCCCCACGCGAAGAACAGCCTGGTCGGCACTATAAACAGTTTTTACTTTGCCGCTGATTCCAGTTACGGTCGTGAAAGGGTCGTTGTGAACCTTTGTGACTCCACGGGCTGCCGCGGGAGTAATCTGGTTCCAGAAAGCCCCGCTATCTATCAGAAATAACTTGCTTGGAGCATTATTGGCGAAGGTCGGCACCAACAGGTCATGCCCGAAGCGGTAGATTCGTGTGTAGGATTTCATCTCCGGTGCAATGTAGGCGTCGTGAAAAGTCCGCGTCGGTGGAGAAAGAGGCCTTTGCGAGGTCGCGTCTGCCGCGGCAGCCGCCGGCTCTGCGTGTGGGGCGTCGGTATCTTCTTCGTCGTCGCTGTGTAATCCCGCAGGCTGGCCTGAATCTTCTGGCCTTTTTGGCAACTCGCTCAGCCGCAATTTCTCGTTTGGAAAGTCAATATCAATCAAGAAATCGTCAAAAACGTCGGCGCCGATTAATCCCTCTTCTCCGACAACGGAACGATTTTCCATGACCGCGATCGGACAATTCTCAAACCGCAAGCCTCCGATGGTGATTGATTTCGCGAGGCCCACATATCCGTTCTTTTCGCCTGTATCCCCAATACCGCCGATGCCTGTCTCGATGAGTTTTCCAATTCCGGCCTTCTCCGCCATGCCGCGGTCGAGCAGGATTCCACTCGCCCCGGTGTCGAGCATTAAAGTCCCTTTGCGATCATTGACCTTTACCTCAAGCCCATAGCCGCGGAGATGATCGGCATCCCGGAATAGGCGGGCTAACGGAATCTCCGTCGAAGTGACATCGTTCACCAGACGGCAGCTGCCGCCACCTTCTTTAGCCCGCGCTTTCAGATAATCCAGATAATGCTGGGTATGGGTACGGCGCTCTGCGTCGTCGTCGTTCGCATCGGAAAGATATCGCTCGAGGTATTTAATTCGCTCGGAACGGGAAAGTGTCCCGATCCAATGGCGTTCAACGTCAGGATCAGACGAATCAAGTTCGCGAGCCTTGTCAATCATCGTCTTGCCCCTTTTGTACATAGCAACCGCGTCGCTTATGCGGGCAAGTCCAAGAAATGCGCGGGCGTCGGGATGCCCGGAGTTGATTACTTTCACCCACTCCTGTTCAGCTTCCGATATTTTTCCTTGGCGGAATTGAACTTCGCCCAACGCAACATGTAGAGAGGGAAAATCGGATACGGCGAGACCCTTAGTGACCGTCTGCGATGCCATATCCACGTTTTTCTGTTGAAGGTACACGCGCGCGAGGCCTGCGTACGCGTCCGCCGACTTAGGATTGTTCTTTAACAATTGCTCGTACCCATCAACCGCTGCGGCAAAGTCACCTTTGCGGTAGAGTGACCAGGGATCGAGGGTGGCGATGCTCCCACCAGGAGTGGGGGGTTGCGAATCGGCTTTGGCTTGTGCCGCGCCGGGCACAGAGGAATTTCCCTGAGCGGCTTGACCGGAAGACAGAATAGGAACGAGCGCGGCGAACACCACGCTCCACCACACGCGTCGCAACATCGAGAACGTCCCGGGGACGGCCCTGGATTTGGGGAAGAGGCCGCCGCGGGTGCAGTTTGCCATAGCTTCCGCGCAAAGTCGAGAAATTCGTCTTCAATCAGGCGCTGGGACATTAGATTCCGCCCTTAGTTGTTGATATCTTCTGGACTACAAGTTTTGCATACGTTTCCTTTCTGGAGTGAGAAATGGCGACTCTTGGATTTGTCGAATACAAAGATGCCAGCCCCGAAGTGAAGGCGGTCTATGACGACATCATGACAACTCGCAAAATAGACTGGATCAATAATTTTTGGAAGGCACTGGCGAATGATCCTGCCACGCTGAAGCGGACCTGGCAGGACATCAAGCAAATTATGGGGCCCGGCACTCTCGATCCCCTCACTAAAGAATTGATCTATGTGGCAGTGAGCGTGAGCAACCAGTGCGGCTACTGCATAGCGTCGCACACTGCATCGGCGAAGATAAAAGGAATGACGGATGACATGTTTAAGGAATTGATGGCCGTGGTTGGAATGGCGAACGAAACTAATCGCCTGAGCGCGGGCTATCAAGTTGAAATTGACGAACAGTTCAGGAAATAAAAATGACGCTAAAATTTACGGCTTCTTATCTCGAAGATTCACTTGAACTCTTTCGTTACTACAAAAAACTCGCTGAGCGCGCGATGGATCAGGTAACGGATGATCAACTGACCTCCGTGCTTGACGGCGAGATGAACTCAATCGCGATCATCGTAAAGCACATGGCGGGAAACATGCATTCGCGCTGGACCGACTTTCTGACCACTGACGGAGAGAAGCCTGATCGCAACCGGGACAGTGAATTCGTGAACGCGCCGGGTTCCCGACATGCGGTGAAGAAAACCTGGGACGAAGGATGGGAAATCGTTTTTACCGCGCTCTCGCCGCTGTCCGAAGCAGACCTTGGGCGAACGGTTTTAATTCGCGGCGAGGCCCATTCGGTGATGCAAGACATCAATCGCCAGATCGCGCACTACGCGTACCATTGCGGACAAATCGTGTTATTGGCAAAACATTTTCAGGCGCACGAATGGGAATCTTTAACTGTGCCTCGCGGGAAGTCGGACGAGTTCAACAAGAAAGTTTCCGCTCGCGAGATCAGTCAGCGCTAGCCGACGTGTTTAGCGCAAACGGCTTCTCACCTTTGGGAATTTGAATTCGTGCAGCGGCATGTTTACTCGCCTGCCGCGAAATGCTACGCCTTCCGCGTGCAAACGCATTCGCTGTTCGATCGCGTCATCCGGAGGAACCTTGATCTCGCCTCCCGCGCCGAGAACGCGATGCCAGGGGAGTCCTGCATAACGTTTCATCACCTGCCCCACCTGCCTCGCATATCCTGGATATCCTGCGGCCCGCGCTACTGCTCCATAGCTTGAAACTTTCCCGCGGGGGATTTGCCGGATGGCAGTTACGATGCGAGCATGCATCTGTGTTGCGGGAGAAGCGGCGTCCGCCTCAACGCTGGATGAACGCTTCACTTCTTAATCGCCACCGCTACTCCATCACGGATTGGAAGGATGGTTGTGAATAGCTCCGGCGACCCATACAGCAGCCGGTTAAATTCCAAGATGGCCTTGGTTGAAGCCTCGGTAGGATTCTTCTCCGCGACCCTTCCGCTCCATAGAACATTATCGGTAACGAACAGGCCGCCTTTCCGCAGGCGGGGGACTGCCAACCGGAAGGCCCGAGGATAGTCTTCCTTATCAATATCATTAAAAATGATGTCGAATTCTCCATTTTGTTCAGACAGGAGTTCGAGCGCGTCGCCCGTCCTGACGGTGATGCTAGCGGCCACGCCCGCTCTCTCGAAATAGCCGCGCGCCTCATCAGCATTTTTTCGATCCCCGTCGGTGTAAAAGACCCGGCCACCTTCGCCTACGGCACGCGCCCACCAGATCGTCGAATATCCGATAGCAGATCCCATTTCAAAGATATTCTTGGCTTGAATCATCAGCGCCAGTTGATGAAGAACACGGCCGACGGCGGGGCCAACAATTGGAATATTGCGCGCCGCGGCTTCCGCCTCCATTTGCGTGAGAACCTCGTCGCGATGAGGGATGATCGAATACAGATAATCCTCTACCGGGTCAGCGGTAATACCGTGGTGCCGCCATTGCGGCTTGATCTCGATATGATCAGGCAAAGTAGCTCCTTGGGAACTTGAAATTGAACTGTCTCGCCGTCATCCCGAAGATCCGGCGCATTTCAGCCGGTCGAGGGATCTCGCGCGGAGTACCGATCACTCAACGCCACAATTAAGTAACTGTTTGCCCAGGTTTCATCTCCAATATCTCAATATCAGTGACGAGTTTCTTTAACTCCGCTGGCGTCCCCGTAAGCTGAGGAAAAGTTCCAAAATGCATGGGGATGACTGTTTTCGGTTTCAATAAATTGCAAGCATATGCCGCTTCACGCGGTCCCATGGTGTAATGATCGCCGATCGGAAGCAAAGCGATCTCGGGCGCGTAAATCTCCCGAATAATCTGCATGTCTCCAAACACACATGTATCTCCAGCGTGATAAATCTTAACGCCATTTTCAAATTCGATGACATACCCGCAAGGCTCGCCGCCATAAATACCTTCGTTGCCATCTTGAATGCCGGAGGAGTGTCGAGCGTCTACCATGGTGACCTTGATATCGCCGACCGTCTGTGTTCCACCTTTGTTCATCGGTAAAATCTGTTTTGCGCCCTTGTTCTTCAACCACGTAACCAGTTCCGGAATGCCCACAACCTTTGGATCATACTTTTTGGCGATCGCCACGGCATCGCCAATGTGATCCCCGTGTCCGTGCGTGCAAAGCATGACGTCAACTTTCTTCAACTCTTTTTCGCTCTCAGGACACTTGGGATTGCCCATGACCCACGGTTCAATCAATACGGTTTGGCCGCCAGGCGTCTCGATTCGAAATGTCGCGTGTCCTAACCAGGTGAGCTTGATTCCATTTAGATTCATAATGATTTCTTTGTGATATGCCAAAATAGTTTAATGACACCGCCGACCAATCTGCAAATCCCACTCGGTAGAGACATTGATTTTCTTTTGCCGTTTCGATGCCGGACCGCTATAACATATTGGCCGTGCCTGAACTTGAAATCTTAATTTCCCGGGAACAGATCGAGCAACGCGTGAACGCGCTTTCCGCGGAAATCACACGGGATTTTTCTGGACAATCAATCATCTTTGTCGGTGTCTTAAAGGGAGCCGCGATTTTTCTCAGTGATTTGATTCGGGGAGTGCAGCTTGACGCCGCTTTCGATTTTATAGGTGTCTCAAGCTACGGCAATCGCCCCACGCCAGCCCAGGAACTGTCAACTGGATGGGATTCTACGGGCGAAGTCCGTCTTACCAAAGACGTCGATCAATCGCTAATTGGCAGAAACATAATTTTGGTGGAAGACATCCTGGACACCGGCCTAACGCTCACCTTCCTGAAGAAGGTTTTGCAGGCTCGCCAGCCTAAATCGCTCCGAGTAGCAACGCTGCTGGACAAGCCTTCCCGAAGAAAGCAGCCGGTCAAAGCCGATTACATTGGATTCGTGATCCCGGACGAATTCGTTGTCGGCTACGGGATGGACTATGCAGAACAATACCGCAATCTGCCGGATATCCGCGTAGTACCACGATTGGTTTGAAGAGGCTCGGCTCGCTGGGAAATGTATGGTTCTCACGGTCATTCAATACGTAAACTTGCTGATTGTCACAACTTAGCGGCGTGTGCTACCGTATTGGCAATTCACGCCTCCAGTCTCCAGGCATAACGCGCCGTGCCCTGGTCCTCCAAAAGCGTGCCAACAGGTGATGCCATGAAAGATGGAATTGAGTCCTCAGTCGCAGACCAACCCCTGCAACAAGAGGTTTTTGCCAACCGCAAGCTGATCCGGCCGTCTCTGAGCCGAAGTGATCATAGTCATGTGACAGCACAGCCTGGGGGCGAGCGCCGGGATCGGCCAGAACGGGCCGAACGCAATGGTCATGGAGAGCGTTTGAATGGCCAGGGTAAAAAGCCATCCCCTCCCGAACAGACCAATGCCGAGAATTTCTATTATCAAAAGCAGATGCAATCGAAGACGCCCATGGTGATCGTGCTTCGGGACGGCGAAGAGATTCGTGGAACCATCGAATGGTACGACAAGTCCTGCCTGAAGCTGAACCGCAACGGCGCCGCCAACCTTATGGTTTACAAGCCTTCCATCAAGTACATGTACAAAGAGGGTGAGAACAGCCGGTAGTAGCGAAAGCAAGCAGTCAGCTCTTAGTACTTAGCAATCAGGGTGCGCGGAATTTCAAGTGGCGCCCTCCAGTCTCGGGCGGAGACGTGGCCAGCGTGGATCCAGCCTATGCGGGTTAGGAGTGATCCGGCAATGGCAGAGGCGGCGGCGAATCTGCGCAATCTTTTCGATTGTCTGCCGCTGGTCATTGCGCTAGCGACTCGCAAAACTAGAGGAAGCGGCCCGGAAAGTAATCCTCCGGTTCGGACGATGGCCCCACTGAGACCGCGCTTTACCGGTTCGAGATTAGGTTTAGCTTTGCTCTCGAGGCGGAATCCTTCCCAGCACTCGACCATCGCAGCGCCTATGCCGAGTGCTTGCAGAGCGCGGCTCTTGTCGTTGCCCATCAATTCCAACATTCCGACGGCGGCACTCAATCCTGAAGCGCCGAAGTGTATTGGCAGATTGCCGACATTTTCATTCCATACTGGAATCGCCGTTGCGCCAATGAGGACCCCGGTGTAGTTCGAGAAGGGTAGCCCGAAAGCCATTGAGACGGCCTGGCCTGCATTTTCAATAATGCGCAACGGCAACGATGGACCGAACCGATCCTGTAGAAATCCAGCGAAGGCAGCGGCTGGCGCCCCGGCGGAAAATCCTACAAGCGTCCAGACTCCCACTGACATTGCGCTTTGCGGCTTGAAGACGCGCAGCATATTCAAGAACCGGGACGGCTTGCCAAGATCGGCGACGAGCAATGCTGGAGAAAGAACGGTGCCAGCGGCGGCGATCCATTGTGCATCGCGTACCAGTTTGCGATCCGCTCCGGTGTAGCTGGCGATTGCACCTATGACGGCAGCTGATCCGGCTGCGCCACCGACGAAGAAATAGAGTGGGATTTCCCACGTCCACGCGGGTTCCTTGAGTAAGGGAATGCCGTAATATCCGGTCTCTTCGGAGGCCGCGGGGAATGGAGCGCCTGCGGGACGGATGCCCTGAGCTTTGACTGCGCCGTGGAGTCCCGCTTCGCGCCGAATTTCGGCGAGGCGCTGTTCACTGCTGATATCGGGAGTGCGGCCGGCAGGCATTGTGCGAAGTTGGGGATCGGTCATGCGCCGCCCCTCTGCGACTCCGCGAGGAATGCGAGAAGTGTTCCGCCGAGAAGCATCGCGGCGGCGATGGCTGAGGATGTCCATCCTTTCCTCAAGTAAATGGTTGGGACCTCCGCTTTCGGGGGCAGATTGTAGGTGCGGGGATCGCCACGCACGATAAACATCGCATGAATCCCCCCGACGCTGGTATCGGCAGAGTCGTAAATGTTCGCGTCCTGCATGCCACGGGAATGAAGTTCTTCGACGCGCTCTTTGGCGCGCAATTTCAGGCTTTCGATCTCTCCAAATTGGATGGATTCTGTGGGGCAGGCTTTTGCGCAGGCCGGGATGAGTCCGGCTTTTTGGCGGTCGTAGCAGAATGTGCATTTGAATGCGCGACCGTCATCGGGATTCCGTTGCACAACGCCGAATGGGCAAGCGACGACGCAGTAGGCGCATCCATTGCAAATGTCCGGCTGAATGTAAACCCCGCCAAACTCCGTGCGTACGATCGAACCGGTGGGACAAGCCTCCAGGCAGCCCGCATTTTCGCAGTGCTTGCAGACATCGGATGAGAATGCCCATGTATTGAGTTCAGGCGCATTGCCACCAAAGCCTGCCTCTGGCATATGCTCTACGAATTTCACGTGACGCCAGGTCGAGTGGCCGAGCGCACCGGTGTTGTCGTAGGAGTTACCGCTCCAATTCAGGCCATCTTCGCCGATGCCGTTCCATTCTTTGCAGGCAACTTCGCAGGCTTTGCATCCGATACACAGAGTCGAGTCGGTAAGGAATGCCGTGACGCTCATGATTGTTGTACCTGGGATTTCTTCTCCACTGATGACTGTTCTTCGGATCGTGGGCGACGTCCCGGCATGATGGCGCAAACCAATGCCTTGGTTTCCATAATTCTCACGTTGGGCTCTTCGCTGATAGAGAGCAGGTCGTTGACCACGTCGCCTTTGGCGCGGCCTTTATATCCCCAATGATAAGGAAGGCCAACCTGATGAACACGGTTTCCGTTAATCCACAATGGACGCAAACGTTTCGTCACCATTACGCGGGCTTCTATGGTCGCACGTGGAGTGCGGATTGTAGCCCACTGCCCATGCTCAAGGCTAATTTCCGCCGCCAGTTCTGGAGAAACCTCGGTGAACAATTCGGGCTGAAGTTCGGCCAAATGCGACAACGTGCGCGACATGCCTCCGGCGGTGTGGTGCTCGGTCAGCCGATACGTAGACAGGACGTAGGGAAAGCGGGGATCGCCGGGCGAGGCTGCGTAAGGATTATCCGGGCGTTGCTTCTTGTCGGCCGCTGGATTCGTGTCCTGATCGTAAAGTGGATTTGGAATGAGTGATTCAAGCGCTTCATAATGCGTCGGTAGAGGGCCGTCTTTTAGTCCGCTCGAAACATAAAGCCAACCTACGCCATCGGGATGGAGGATGAAAGGCTTGGCCCCGCCGAGTGCTTCAACGCCGCGGCCGTTTTGCAGATTATCCGGCGTGTCAGGAGGCATGTCTTTCTGGTAGTCGGGATTGTCGAGACCTCCCCATTGTTTTTTTTCTTCGTCCCACCAAACCAACTTCTTGCGCTCGCTCCAAGGCTTTCCATCGGGACGAGCTGAAGCCCGGTTGTAAATGATGCGGCAATCATTGGGCCAGGCAAAACCCCAGCCGTGTCCGAGCAGGTCCTTTGGATCGCGTTCATTGGCGCGGTTTCGACCTTCTTCGGGATAGACGCCGCAATAAATCCACGCGCCGCATGCGGTAGATCCGTCATCTTTGAGATCGGGGATCTGTTTCAGTTGCTTCCGGTCAGCGACGGTCCAGCCATTGATTTCTTTGAGGACCTCTTCGACTTTTGGCTCAGCATGTTTCCCCTCGACAGAATAATTCCAGGTGAGGGCGTTCAGGCCGGCATTACGGGGACGTTGGTCGTTCCTGGCTTTTTCTTTCATCCGGCGGCCGAGGTGATAGACGAACCAAGTTTCGCTGCGCGCGTCGCCGGGAGGCTCGACAGCGAGATTCCGGTATTGAAGCAAACGTTGAGTATTGGTGAATGTACCTTCTTTTTCCGCGGTTCCTGCCGCTGGAAAGAGAAAAACTTCAGTGCCAATCGTCTCCGGCGATAATTCTCCGCGCTGCACCTCGGGGGAATCGAGCCAGAAGGAAGCGGTTTCCGTTTCCACCATGTCGCGCACGACGAGCCAGTTCAGTTTGGAAAGCGCGGTTCGTTCGAGGCGTCCGTTTGCAGCCCCCACGGCTGGATTCTGGCCCATCACAAAGAGGCCTTCCATTTTCCCATCCATCATGTCGAGCCAGTAGCCGAAATGCGAATGGTCGCCGGTCACTCTGGGGAGCCATTTGAATCCAAATTCATTTTCCGGATTTGCCGCATCGCCGTAATAAGCTTTCAAAAGACTGATGAGATATTTGCTGAAGCCGGCCCATAGCCC